>NZ_JBHWBW010000200.1:0-12938 GCF_042735675.1 Kitasatospora sp. NPDC059571 | reverse complement strand
ATCGGCGGGCAACCGGCCCCGTCCCGGCCGCCGTCCTCCCGGGCAGAGGCGGACGATCACGGAGGACCGGGGTGGGGGAGATGGTGGCCGCTGCGGCGGCGCTGCTGGGGGACGGGCCGCTGCGTTCGCTGTGGGCCCTGCGGGCGGAGCGCCGGCTGCGGGCCGGGCGGCCCGCCAGGGTCCCCTGCGCGGTCCGGTCCGGGCCCGGCGGCCCGCCGGAGGGGTACACCGCGGGCAGCCTGCTGTTCACGCCCGGAGCACCCGCCGCGGCGTTCGCGCCGCGGGGCCTCCCGGCCCTGCGGATCGCCGTCGGCGGCTCCTTCGAGGACCCGGATCCGGCCGCCTGCCACGACCGCGACCTGGTCGCCGCCGCCTACCGCCCGCCGGACGGCGGTGACGAGGTGTACCTCCGCGTCCACGGCCGGTACGTCGCGGCGGTCGGGCTGGGGCTGCGGAGGCTGTGAGATTCGCCCGGCGGCCGCCGACCGGTTTCGAACGGCGGCCCCGATGCGTCAGACTGGTGTCCCGTGAGTGACCTCCCGCTGAACCTTGTGCCGGCCCCCCGCGCCCGCGTCGTCCTGCTGTCGGGCCCCTCGGGCTCCGGGAAGTCCTCCCTCGCCGAGCGGGCCGGTCTGCCGGTGCTCCAGCTCGACGACTTCTACAAGGACGGCGACGACCCGACCCTGCCGCAGCTGCCCGAGGACGGCGGCACCGACTGGGACTCCCCGCTCTCCTGGCACCGCGAGCAGGCCCTGGCGGCGATCCGGGCGCTGGTGGAGACCGGCCGCGCCGAGGTGCCGGTCTACTCCATCCCCGCCAACGGCCGGGACGGCAGCCGGGTCGTGGAGCTGCACGGCGCCGCCGCGTTCGTCGCGGAGGGCATCTTCGCCGCCGAACTCGCCGGCCAGTGCGCCGCCGAGGGCCTGCTCGGCGAGGCGCTCTGCCTGCGCAACCGGCCGGCCACCACCGCGTGGCGGCGCTTTCGCCGGGACGTCCGCGAGGGCCGCAAGTCGGTCCCGTACCTGCTGCGCCGCGGCTGGCGGCTGATGCGCGCCGAACGCGGCATCGTGGCCCGCCAGGTGGCCCTCGGCGCCCACGCCTGCGCCGGCCCCGAGGCCGAGCGCCGGGTGCGCGCCGTGGCCGCCGCCCCGCCGGCGCGCGTCGCCGCCTGACACGCCCCGGACGGTCACTCCGCCGCGGCAGCCGGCACCGCGGCCGGCTCGGCGGGCCCGGCCGGCCGCAGCCGCGAGTGGTGGCGGCTGTAGCCGAGGTAGACCGCCAGGGCCACCGCCAGCCAGGCCGCGAACATCAGGTAGGTCTGCGGCGGCAGCCCGTACAGCAGGTAGCCGCAGAACGCCACGGACAGCACCGGGACGACCGGGTGGCCGGGCACCCGGAAGCCGCGCTCCAGGCCGGGGGCGGTGCGCCGCAGGATCAGCACGCCCAGCGAGACCACCGCGAAGGCGACCAGGGTGCCCATGCTGGTGAGGTCGGCGAGCACGTCCAGCGGCACGACCGCGGCGAGCACCGCGACCAGCACGCCGACCACGGCCGTGCCGGCGACCGGGGTGCCGCTGCGCGGGTCGACCCGACGGAACAGCGCGGGCAGCATGCCGTCGCGGCCCATCGTGTAGAGGATCCGGGTCTGCCCGTAGAGCACCACCAGCACCACGCTGACGATGGAGAGCACGGCCCCGGCCGACAGCAGCAGCCCGGGCCAGCTCGCCCCGGTGACGGTGGTGAGGATCGCCGACAGCCCGGCCTCCTGGCCGCCGAAGGCCGTCCACGGCTGGGCCCCGACGCCGACCAGGGCGACCAGCACGTACACCGCGGTGACCACCAGCAGGGCGCCGATGATGGCCAGCGGCAGGGTGCGGCGGGGGTTCTTCACCTCCTCGCCGGCGGTGGAGACGGCGTCCAGGCCGATGAAGGAGAAGAAGACCGTGGAGGCCGCGGCGCCGACCCCGGCGGCGCCCATCGGCGCGAACGGGTGCAGGTTGGCGGCGTGGAAGCCGCTCGCACCGACCACGACGAACAGCGCCAGCACGGCCAGCTTGACCAGCACCATGACGGTGTTGACCAGCGCCGACTCCTTCGCGCCGCGGACCAGCAGCAGGGAGCAGAGCAGCACCAGGACGGCACCGGGCAGGTTGACCCAGCCGCCGGCGCCGGGCGGCGCGGCGATCACCTGCGGCAACTGGAAGCCGAACAGCCGCTCGGTGAGGCCGTTGAGGTACTGGCCCCAGCTCACCGCGATCGCCGCGCCGGAGACCGCGTACTCCAGCAGCAGGCACCAGCCGACCGCGTAGGCGGCGAACTCGCCCAGGGTGGCGTAGGCGTAGGAGTACGAGGAGCCGGAGACCGGTACCGCGGAGGCGAGTTCGGCGTAGCAGAGGGCGGTGAGGGCGGCGGTGACGGCGCCGATCACGAAGGAGAGCACCACCGCCGGACCCGCCTCGGGCACCGCCGAGTCGAGGGTGAAGAAGATCCCGGTGCCGATGGTGGCCCCGATGCCGATCATGGTGAGCTGGAACAGGCCGACGGTGCGGCGCAGTTCGCCGCCCTCGCCCTGCAGGGCGTCGACCGGCTTGCGTCTCAGCATTTGCTGACGAAGCGTCAGATTCACTGTCATGGGGGCCTCTCGGGTGGGGGTGGGGGTTTCGGGACGGCCGGGCCCGGTCAGTCCAGGTCGCGGCGGAGCAGGTCGGTGTAGGTCTCCCGGCGCACCACGGCGCGGTGGCGCCCGTCGCGGCAGAACACGACCGGAGGGCGGCGGGCGCCGTTGTAGTTGTTGCTGAGCGCGAAGGTGTAGGCGCCGGTGGCCGGGACGGCGATCAGGTCGCCGGGACGGGGGTCGCGCAGTGGGACGCCGGCGCTCAGCACGTCCCCGGACTCGCAGTGCCGGCCGACCAGCCGGACGGGCTCGCCGCCGCCCACCCGGGTGGCCACGGTGGCTTCGAACCGCTGCTGGTAGAGCGAGACCTCGAGGTTGTCGCCCATGCCGCCGTCGACCGCGACGAAGGTCGGCCGGCCGTGCTTGACGGTCACCGCCCGGTAGAGCGAGACGCCGGCCTCGGCGGTCATCGAGCGGCCCGGCTCGATCAGGATGCGGGCGGCGGCGGGCAGGACCCCGCGGGCGGCCCCGACGAGGGCGTCCAGGTACTCGGCCACGCTCGGCGGGCGGTCCTGGTAGGTGTACCGGGCGCCGAGGCCGCCGCCGAGGTCGTAGACGTCGAACTCGCCGAGCCCGGCCACCGCCTCGACGGCCTGCGCGAACGGCTTCGTGTCCATGATCTGCGAGCCGACGTGCACGTGGACGCCGTCCAGGCGCAGCCGGTCGCTGCCGCGCAGCCGGGCGATCGCCTCGCGGGCCTCGGGCAGCAGCAGGCCGAACTTGGAGCCGGCCTGGCCGGTGGAGACGGCCTCGTGGGTGTCCGGGCGGATGTCGGGGGTGACCCGGACGAGGACGCCCTGCTCGCGGCCGGGCCGCTCGGCGAGGATCAGCTCCAGGCGGTCGATGTCGTCGAAGTTGTCCACCACGATCAGCCCGGCCCCGGCGTCGACGGCCATCCGCAGCTCCTCGGAGGTCTTCGCGTTGCCGTGCACCACCAGTCCGGCCGGGTCCGCGCCGCCGGCCAGCGCGAGGGTCAGCTCGCCGCCGCTCGCCACGTCGATGCCGAGGCCCTCCTCGGTGAGGGCCCGGTAGACGGCGGTGCACGGGAAGGCCTTGGAGGCGAAGGCGACCCGGGAGTTCGGCCAGCGGGCGGCGAGGCCGTCGGCGTAGGCGCGGGCCCGGGTGCGCAGCGCGCCCTCGTCCACGATCAGGGCCGGGGTGCCGTAGGCCGCGGCCAGCTCGGTGACCGGGCAGCCGGCGATCAGCAGGGTGCCGTCGTCGTCGAGCGCGGTGCCGGGCGGGAAGAGGCCGATCAGCTGGTCCTGCATGGGGTGCCCCTTCCGGGGGTCGGTGGCGGTGCAGAGCCATCGTGGCGGCGGCCGGGCCCGGCGTCGTTGGCGAAATCGCCTAGGGTCTGGGCATGGAGCATGCGGAAACGCCAATGGAGGGCACCAGCGAGGAGCTGTTCGCCCTGGCCAACGCCATCGCCGCGGTGATCGGCGGCTCGGTGGCGGTCGAGGACCTGGACCGCCGGGTGCTGGCGTACTCCGCGCTGCCCGAGCAGCGCATCGACGAGCTGCGCCGGCGCGGCATCCTGGAGCGCCGGGTGCCGGACCAGGCCGAGCAGCCCGCGCAGTACCGGGAGGTGCTGGCCGCCCGCGGCGTGCTGCGGCTGCCGACGCTGGCCGAGGACGAGCTGCCGCGGGCCGCGGTGGCGATCCGGGCGGGCGACCAGCCGCTGGGCACCATCTGGGCGATCGAGGGCCCGGCCGGGCTGGACGCGGCCGGCGAGCGGGCACTGCTGGACGGCGCCCGGCTGGCCGCGCTGCACATCCTGCGCCGGCGCAGCGCGCAGGAGCTGGAGCTGCGGGCCCGCGAGGACGGGCTGCGCGCCGCCCTGCACGGCAGCGGGCACGCAGCCGATCTGCGGTACGCGCTGGGCCTGCCGGAGCGGCCGCGGCTGGTGCTGGTGGGCCTGGCGCCGCTGCGGACGGCGGACCGCGAGCCGCCGTCGGTGGTGCGACTCGCCGCGGCGGCGGCCCGGCACTGGTCGGCGGTGCACGCGGAGGCGGCGGTGGCCGCCGTCGGGCGGACGGTCTACGTGCTGCTGGCCGAGGTCGGGCCGGCGGGCGCCCGCCGGCTGGCGGAGCAGGCGGTGGCGGCGCGCGGCCCGGGCGGCGGGGCGGTGCTGCGGGCGGGGGAGCGCCGGCCGGGCCGGGGCCGCGGCGGGGCCGCGCCGCCGCGCGCCCGCGCCCGCGCCCGCGCCCCCCCGCCGCCCACCCCGACCCCGACCGCCGGGGGGCCGGCCGCGGCGCCGAACGGCTCCGGGTCCGCCGGGTACGGGTCGGCCGCCGGGTACGGCTCCTCGTCCGCGGGGTACCGCCCGGAGTCCCGGTAGGGGTCGGGATCGGCGACCGCGCGGGCCGGGGCGGGCAGCGCGGTGACGCCGGCGAGGGCGCGGCCGCGGGCCCGGGTGGGCAGCACGGCGGACCCGGCGGGCGGCGGCACCGCGACCGGACGGCCGGCCGGGTCGGGGACGACCAGCGTGTCCGGGACGAGCACGACCACCCGGGTGCCGCCGAAGGCGGACTGGCGGAACTCCACCCGCAGGCCGTTCTGGTCTGCGAGCCGGGCGATGACGTAGAAGCCGAGCCGGATGTCGTCGCCGCGGGCCAGCACGTCGGTGCGCGGCGGACGGCTCATCAGCTCGTTGGCCTCGGCGATCTGCTCCTCGTCCATGCCGAGCCCGCGGTCCTCGACCTCGATCGCGACGCCGCGGCTGACCCGTCCGGCGCGGACCTCGACCGGGTTCGGCGGCCGGGAGAAGGCCAGGGCGTTCTCGACGAGTTCGGCGAGGACGTGGGCGACCGGGCCGACCGCCCGCTCGGACAGCCACGGGCTGCCGTCCAGGTCGATGACGACCCTCCGGTAGTCCTGCACCTCGCCCTGGGCGGCCCGCATCACGTCGAGCAGCGGGACGGGCTTGCGCCAGCGCCGGTGCGGGGTGCCGCCGGCCAGGATGACCAGGTTCTCCTCGTAGCGGCGCAGGCGGGCGGTGAGGTGGTCGAGGTCGAACAGGCCGTCGAGGATCTCCGGGTCCTCGTGCCGGCGCTCCAGCTCGTCGAGCTTCTTGAGCTGCTGGCCGATGAGCTGCTGGGTGCGGCGGGCGATCCGCTGGAGCAGCCGCTCGAAGCCGCGGTGCTGCTCGGCCTGGGCCACCGCCGCCTGCAGGGCGCTCGTCCTGGCGAGGTTGAACGCCTCGCCGAGCCGGGCGAGTTCGTCCTCGGTGCGGGCCCACGGGTCGCGCTCGATCGCCCTGGCCCGCTCCTCGACGTCGATCTGCTCGCCCTGGCCGAGGCGGGCGACCACCTCGGGCAGCGAGCGCTCCAGCTCCTCGGCCTGGCCCTGGAGGCGGACGATCCGGCGGCGCAGGGTGCGGGTGAGCCGCCAGCTGGTGATCACCACGGCGATCACCGCGAGCAGGCCGATGACGGTGGTGAGCACCAGCTTGAGCAGCAGCGAGACGATGCTGTTCTTGCCCTCGGCGACCACCGCATCGGTGCGGTGCTCCATCAGGTCGACCAGCTGCGGCGTCAGTTGGTCCATCGCCTGCCGCCACTGCTGCTGATCGGCGGTGAGCGGGATCCGGCCGGAGCGGTCCGCGGCGACCGGATCGAGCAGCGCCTGCTCGATCCGGGTCTTGGCCTGCCAGGCCGGGCCGTCGGCGATCCGCTTCCACATCGCGCTCTCGTCGGCCGACAGGTACGGGGCCACCTTGCTGCCGTACTGGAAGGGCTGCTCGTCGACGGACTGCCGGAACTGGCGGTAGTCGTCGGCGGACAGGCTGCCGTCGGACCAGCCGCGGGCCAGCAGGGCGTCCGAGCGGGAGATCATCTCCTTGGCCCAGAACAGGTCGACCAGCGGCTGGGAGAGCGTGGTGATCCGGCCGTTGTCGACGTGGCTGAGCGCCGCGAACAGTTGGAGGTCGACCGCGATCAGGTCGGTGTAGTAGCGGTAGACGGTGGCCTGCTGCTCGCTGCCACCGCCGTCCACCAGGGCCCGCTGGGCCGGGAGTTGGCCGATGTCCTGGCGCGCCCGGCGGACCGCCTCGCGGACCTCCGCGGGGGCGTCGGCGGCGTCGACGCCGGAGAGCGACTGGAAGCGGTCGATCGCCTGGTCGGTCTTGGTGCGCTGGGCGCGCAGCGCGTCGCCGGCCCCGCTGCGCCGGGCGAGGACGTCGGCGCTGAGCCGGCGCTCCTCCTGGAGGTTGTAGTAGACGATGTTGGACGGCTGGCCGGCCTTCTGCGCCAGGAGGCCCTGGGCGGCCTGGCGCTGGAAGTCGAGCAGGAGCTGTCCGCTGGCGACGCCCCAGAGCGCGGCGAGCGCCACACCGGGGACGATGGCCAGCACGAGCAGGGTCGCGCGGAGCGACAGCCGGCCCGCGTAGATCCGCCGAGACGCGCGCGTGCGCAGGGCATTCTCCTTGGAGATGACACCAGTCGTTCGGAACTGGTCGAATCTGATAAGGACTCTGACGGATGGATATTAGCCACACCGTATAACAGTCGGGAAAACGCACCCCCTCCCCTGAGGATCCGTCATGGTGCGCAACAGGCCCGCCCGATGGCCTGCAAACCTGCTCTGATCAGGTGAAACGCCTTTACGACAACGCCACATGAGGTTGCATCGCACATCTTCTCCACGGGACCGCCACTCGCCGCCGGCCGCCCGGAGGCCCGCCACATCCGGGCGGCAGCTGTCCGGTACCGGTCATCGGGCGCCGACGGGGCACCGCCGCACCCGTGGGCGGGCGGCCGCCCGCGCATCCGCGGACACCCCCGCGCCGCGCGGCCGGACCGGCCCGCAAACACCGGCAAATCCTTGCGGGAATGTTTCAACGGCCCATCACGGATCGGTCAAGGCGTCCGGGCGAATGCGCATTTCCCGAGCACATGACAGTGGCGGGGGGACCCCCCGCGGGGGACGCCCCCAGCTGCGGGGCGGGGCGCGCGCGGCCCCCCGGCCCGGGGACCGCAACTCTGTCGGGGGGCCCCCCCCCGCCCCCCGGCCGGTGCCCCTCGAAGGCTCCGGCGTCACCGAGCACGTGCGCCGCGGCGACCGACAGGCCGAGGGCCAGTTCGGCGGTCAGGCCCTCGTTGGCCACACCGCGCACCCCGTCCGTACCGAAGAGTCGTCCCACTGTTCCGTCCTTTGTCGCCCTGCGGCGTTCTCTCGGAGTTTTTCACTGCTCCCCGCCGTCCGCACCGGGCGGAGAGCACGACGCCCCGGAGTACACGAGGTACTCCGGGGCGTACGGAATGCACCCGGGGGTGCGTACCACCGGAGCGGCACGCACCCCCGGGGGTGCCATTAGCGCTTGCTGTACTGCGGCGCCTTGCGGGCCTTCTTGAGACCGGCCTTCTTGCGCTCGACGGCGCGGGCGTCACGGGTCAGGAAGCCGGCCTTCTTGAGCGGGCCGCGGTTGTTGTCCACGTCCGCCTCGTTGAGGGCACGGGCCACGCCGAGGCGCAGCGCGTAGGCCTGACCGGAGACGCCGCCACCCGCGATGCGGGCCACGACGTCGTAGCGGCCGTCGAGCTCGAGGAGCTTGAACGGCTCGTTGACGGTCTGCTGGTGCACCTTGTTGGGGAAGTAGTTCTCCAGGGTGCGACCGTTGATCTTCCACTGCCCGGTGCCCGGGACGATGCGCACGCGGGCGATCGCCTCCTTGCGGCGGCCGAGGCCGGCGCCCGGGGTGGCCTCGCCGAAGCGGCCGGCCAGGGACTCGGAGGTGTACTCGGTCTCGGAGGTGTACTCCTCGACGTTCTCGTCGAAGTCAACCTCGAGGGTGTTCTCGATGGCAGTCTCGGCCACGGTGTTCCTCAGCTCCTGCTGTTCAGTGATGGGGTTTGGTGGCCGGAATTACTGCGCGACCTGGGTGATCTCGAACGGCACCGGCTGCTGCGCAGCGTGCGGGTGCTGGTCGCCCGAGTAGACCTTCAGCTTCGAGAGCATCTGACGGCCCAGGCTGTTCTTGGGGATCATGCCCTTGATGGCCTTCTCGACGGCCTTCTCCGGGTTGTTCGCCAGGAGGTCGTCGTAGCGGACCGAGCGGAGACCGCCCGGGAAGCCGCTGTGGCGGTAGGCCAGCTTCTGGGTCTTCTTGTTGCCAGACAGGTGCACCTTGTCGGCGTTGATGATGATGACGAAGTCACCAGTGTCAACGTGCGGCGCGTAGATCGCCTTGTGCTTGCCCCGCAGGAGGTTGGCGGCCTGGGAGGCCAGGCGGCCGAGCACGACGTCGGTCGCGTCGATCACGTGCCACTGACGCTGGACGTCGCCGGGCTTGGGGCTGTACGTACGCACGGTCGTAGCCTCTGCTTTTCAGTGAGTGTGTCCTTGACGGGAGCACGGTGGACGAATGGATCGGCCTGGCCCGCCCTGGACGCAATCAGGGCTTGGACCGCCGGTCATCGACCTTGGTGTCTCCGGCGTACCGACCTCTCACGTGAGATGGAGCGAGCCAATACGCACAACAAGCGCCCAGCCTACCGGGCGCACCGGGGCCGGTCAAAAACGCCGGGCCCCGGGCGTCACCGCTCGCGGACCACCCGGGCCTCGTCCCAGACCGGCTCCGGCGACTCGTACACCCGGCCGTCCGAGCCGAACACCAGGAAGCGGTCGAAGCTGCGGGCGAACCAGCGGTCGTGCGTCACGCAGAGCACCGTGCCGTCGAACGCCTCCAGGCCCTGCTGGAGCGCCTCGGCGCTCTCCAGGTCCAGGTTGTCGGTGGGCTCGTCGAGCAGCAGCGCCGTGACGCCGGACAGCTCCAGCTTGAGGATCATCAGGCGGGCCTGCTGGCCGCCGGAGAGCGACTCGAACTTCTGCTCCTCCTGGCGGTCCAGCTCGTACCGGCGCAGCGCGCCCATCGCGGCGCCGCGGCCGAGCGCGTGCTCCTCCTCGATGATCGAGCGCACGGTGCGGCCGAGCAGCTCCGGATGGGCGTGGGTCTGCCGGAAGTGACCGGGCACCACGCGGGCGCCGAGCTTCCAGCTGCCGCCGTGCCGGACGGTGTCGTCGCCGGCCAGCAGCCGCAGGAAGTGCGACTTGCCGGAGCCGTTCGAGCCGAGCACCGCGACCCGCTCGCCGTAGTAGACCTCCAGGTCGAACGGCTTCATCAGGCCGGTGAGCTCCAGCTGCTCCATGGTGAAGGCGCGCACGCCGGTGCGGCCGCCCTTGAGCCGCATGGTGATCGACTGCTCGCGCGGCGGCGCCTCCGGCGGGCCGGCGTCCTCGAACTTCTTCAGCCGGGTCTGCGAGGCGGCGTAGCGGGAGGCCATCTCGTGGCTGACCGCGGCGGCCTGGCGGAGCGTGACCACCAGCTTCTTCAGCTTGGCGTGCTCCTCGTCCCAGCGGCGGCGCAGCTCCTCGAAGCGCTCGAAGCGGGCCCGCCGGGCGTCGTGGAAGGACTCGAAGCCCCCGCCGTGCACCCAGACGCTGGAGCCGGCCGCGCCGGACTCGACGCTGATGATCTTCTCGGCGGTGCGGGAGAGCAGCTCGCGGTCGTGCGAGATGTAGAGGACGGTCTTGTTGGTGGCCTTGATGGCCTCCTCCAGCCAGCGCTTGCCCGGCACGTCGAGGTAGTTGTCCGGCTCGTCGAGCAGGAGCACCTCCTCGGGTCCGCGCAGCAGCGCCTCCAGCACGAGGCGCTTCTGCTCGCCGCCGGAGAGGGTGTTGAGGCCGCGGAACTGCGCCCGGTCGAAGGGCATCCCGAGCGCCGCCATGGTGCAGACGTCCCAGGTGGTCTCGTAGTCGTAGCCGTCGGCGTCGGCCCAGTCGGCCAGCGCCTGGGCGTAGCGCATCTGGGTCTTCTCGTCGTCCTGGGCGAGCATCGCCAGCTCGGCGGCGTCGACGGCGCGGGCCGCGGTGGCGATCCGCGCGGGGGCGACGGAGACCAGCAGGTCGCGGACGGAGGCGTCGGCGGGCAGCGCGCCCGGGGTCTCCCGCTGGTCCTCGCGGCCGGTGGTGCCGACGAACTGGCGCATCACGCCGAGCCCGCCGCTGACCGTCACGGTGCCGCCGTGCGGCTGGACGTCCCCGGCGATCATGCGCAGCAGGGTGGTCTTGCCGGCGCCGTTGGCGCCGACCAGGGCGACCGCGGCGCCCTCCCCCACGCGGAAGGACGCGTCGGCGAACAGCACCCGCCCGTCCGGCAGGTAGTACTCAAGGTGCGAGATCTCGACGTGTCCCATGTGTCGGATTGTGCTATGCGGCGCCGCTGCGGCCAAAACGCTTTTCACCGGCAGCGGGCCCCTCGCCCCGGGCCCGTCCGACGATGGCCTAGTGTTCGCGCACATGAACGATGGTTCGACCGCACCTGAATTCGGCGGACAGCCGCAGCAGCCCGAGGGCTCCCCCTCGACCGGGGAGGGCGCCGCCGCACCCGGGCCCGCGGTGCCGGGGCAGCCGGCCGCGTACGGCTATCCCCCGGCGCAGGAGGCCGGGCCCTTCGGCTACGGGTACCCGCAGGGCGCGACCGCCTACGGCTACCCGCCGCCGGCCGAGCCCGACTGGCAGGAGCTGGCCGACCGCAACGCGCAGTCCACCCGCCGCCGCAGGCGCGCGCTGCTGATCGGCGGCGGGGTGCTGGCGGTCGCGGCGGTGGCCGGGCTGGTCGCCACCGCGCTGGTGCTCTCCCGCGGCCGGGGCGCGCCGGAGGCGGCGGAGGCCTCGCCGTCGCCCTCGGTCTCCGCCTCCGGGGCCTCCGCGTCGGCGTCGCCCTCGGCGCCGACCACCCCGCTGCAACTGCTCGGCGACTCCCGTCTCGA
The DNA here is from genome assembly GCF_042735675.1 of Kitasatospora sp. NPDC059571. Classification (NCBI taxonomy): domain Bacteria; kingdom Bacillati; phylum Actinomycetota; class Actinomycetes; order Kitasatosporales; family Streptomycetaceae; genus Kitasatospora; species Kitasatospora sp. NPDC059571. The sequence goes on along the minus strand of NZ_JBHWBW010000200.1, from coordinate 1,496 downwards.
CAAGGCCGCGCTCTCCGCCGAGGCGCTGTTCCCGGCGAAGACGCTGACCGTCCAGGACCGCCGGTACACCCTGCTGGGCACCGACTCGGACAAGGACTGCAACCGCGCGCCGGTGGACGGACTGGAGAAGACGCTGGCGTCGGCGGACTGCCGCACCGTGTACCGGGCGACGTACGCCGACGAGCACCACGTGCAGGTCACCGTCGGCGTGGCCGTGTTCACGAGCTCCTCGCGGGCGAAGAAGGCGAAGGCGGACGGCAAGGGCCGGATGGGCCCCCTGGTGAAGGGCGGCGCGAAGGGCTTCTGCGCGACCGGTGTCACGTGCGCGACGAGCCGCTCGTCGCTGGGCCGGTACGCCTACTTCACCGTGGCCGGCCCGGACGACGGCTCGGCCGTGCCGGCCGACGACAAGGCCGCCCAGCAGGCCGGCCGGGACGTCGCGTCCTCGGTGTACGACACCCTGCTGGAGCGCGGGCGGACGGGGCTGGCGTCCTACCGCTGAGGTTCGGCCCCCCGCCGGGATGCGCTCAGTCCTGCCCCGGCAGGGTCCGCATCCGGCGGGCGGCGCGGTTGCGCTCGGCGAGCAGGTCGTCGGCCGGGTAGCCGACCTCCTCCAGGGTCAGGCCGTAGGGGCGCACCACGTTGACCGCGGAGTTGCGCACCCGGCCGGCCAGCACCTGGCCGGGGAACTCCAGCGGCCGGTGGCCGTCGCCGACCAGCAGCATCGCGCCGACCAGCGAGCGGACCATGTTGTGGCAGAACGCGTCGGCCCGGACGGTGGCCACCGCCAGGGTGCCCTCCTGCGCCGCGTACGGGTCCACCGGCACCCGGTCCCAGTGCAGTTCGAGCAGGGTGCGGATGGTGGTGGCGCCCTCGCGCTTCTTGCAGTACGCGGCGAAGTCGTGCTCGCCGAGCAGCAGCCGGGCGGCCTCGTTCATCCGGTCGACGTCGAGCGGACGGTCGTGCCAGAGCACGTGGCCGCGCAGCAGCGGGTCGACGCCGCCGGGGTGGTCGGCGACCCGGTAGGCGTAGCGACGCCAGATCGCGGCGAAGCGGGCGTCGAAGCCGTGCGGGGCCTCGGCGACCCGATAGATCCGGATGTCGGCGGGCAGCCGGCCGGCGAGCCGGCGCAGCAGCTTCTCGCCGTGCTCGGCCCAGACTGCGTCCGGGAGGTCGACGTGGGCGACCTGGCCGCGGGCGTGCACGCCGGCGTCGGTGCGGCCGGCGACGGTCAGCTGGTACGGGAGGGCGCTGCGGGTGACCACCTGCAGGGCGTTCTCGATCTCCTCCTGCACGGTGCGCCGGCCGCGCTGGCGGGCCCAGCCGGAGAAGTCGGCGCCCTGGTAGGCCAGGTCGAGCCGGATCCGGCGGTGGCCGTCGGCCGGTCCGTCCTTGACGGGGGGCTGCTCGGCGCAGTCGTTGGCCACTTCTTCTCCCTGGGAGGGCTGCCTGCGGGGAAACTGCTCGGGCCCGCCCTCCCCACGGATGGGGAGGGC
>NZ_JBHWBW010000199.1:0-13038 GCF_042735675.1 Kitasatospora sp. NPDC059571 | reverse complement strand
CACCCCCGGGGGGGGGGGTGGGGGGTGTTTTCGCCCCCCCCGCGGCGGGGGGGGGGGGGCGGGCGCCCCCCCCCCCCCCGGGCGCCCCCCCCCCCGGGGGGGGGGGGCCCCGCGGTCGTCGGGGCCGATGTCCGGCTCTGCCCTCGGAGCCGATGCGCAGCTCAGCCGTGAGGCGACGCTGTCAGCAGTGGTCTTCCACCTCTGGTCGGGGCGGGGCCCGGTCGCTCAGGACCGCCGGACCTCCCGGCCCGGGACGCACAGCCGCACTGCCGCCAGCGCCGCGCCGGTGAGCAGCAGCAGGACGGCCCGCCCGCCCGTACCCGAACCCGCGAGGTGCACGCCGAGCACCGGCAGCGCCGTGCCCAGGGCCGTCCCGAGGCTGCGGACCATGTTCACCATGCCGCCGCCGACCGCGGAGCTCTCCGCCGGAACGGCGCGCATCACCAGTGCATTGTTCGCGGGGAGCAGCAGCCCCAGGCCGTAGCCGGCCACCGCCAGCGGGACGGGCGTCAGCGCCGTCGACACCGGCAGCACCACGAGGGCGCCCAGCCCGACCGCGGCCACGAGCGCGCCTGCCCGTCCCCGCTTCGCATCGCACCAGCGCCGGGGGACGAGCGCGGACCCGGCCGTCGCGGCCACCGCGAAGGCGGCCGGCAGCGCGGTGATCACCAGCCCCGCGGTCGTGGCCGGGACGCCCGCGCCGGCCAGCATCACCGGGCCGAGCACCAGCGGGCAGAACAGCAGCAGGTAGCCGACCAGAGCCACAACGAGCCCGGCACGGATGCCCGGCGTGTTGACGAGGCCCGGCGCGATGATCGGACGGTCCGCCCGCTGCTCCTGGCGGGTGAGCGCCACCGCGAGGACGACCGCAACCACCGGGAGTACCACCACGGCCCACGCCGGGAGCGGCAGGCCGGACGCCGCCGACAGGGCGAGCAGCAGCGCGGTGGACGACCCGGCGAGCAGCACCAGCCCGAGCAGGTCGAACCGTGCCTCGCGGGCGGCGGGTGCCGCCGGGACCGCCGGAACCGCCGAGCGGACCGGGCGGACCGGGCGGACCGGGCGGACCGGGCGGACCGGAACCGCTGTGCGGACCGGGCGGACCGGGTGGACCGGGACAGCGTGGTCCGATGCAGCAGTGGAGATGTGACTGCGCGGCAGCAGGAACCAGCCCGCGAGCAGCCCGATCACCCCGATCGGCACGTTGACCCAGAATGCCCACCGCCAGGAGGCGTGCGCCACCAGCAGGCCGCCGACGCTCGGCCCGAGCGCCAGCCCCAGGGCCTGCGCGGCTGCCTGCACGCCAAGGGCGGTGCGCATCGCACGGGCCGGCACGCCCCTCGCCACCAGCGCAACGCTGTTGGCCTGCATCATCGCGCCGCCCACCGCCTGTACGGCACGGCAGGCGACCAGCATCCACAGCCCGCCCGCGAACCCTGCCGCCAGGGAGGCCGCGGCGAAGACCGCGAAGCCGCCGAGGTACATCGTCTTGCGCCCCACCGTGTCGGAGAGGCGGCCCACCGGGACGAGCAGCGCCACGAGAACCAGCAGGTAGGCAAGCGAGACCCATTCGACCGACGCGAAGCCCGCATCGAAGTGCTGCTCCAGCGCCGGGAAGACCAGCGCGGTCACGCTCGCGGTCAGCTGGCCGAGGAACGCACCCAGGCAGACCGTGCCGACGGCGAGCCAGTGGGCGTGACGCCACGCCGCCACGGCGCGCGGCCTGGGCCGTTCAGCCAGCAGAAGGGCGCTGTCGAGCAGCCGAGGGCGATGGGTCGAGGGCACGGGACGATGATATATCGGTAGCAGACATAGTCGCTAGCGGAGTCTGTCGGAAACCGATCTCATCCCTTGGTAACCGGTCGCCTTCTGTCGGCCACCACACGGCCCCGGGTCGGCGATGCGCTGCGGCCGATCCGTTCGGCACCGGAGCAGTCCGGCGGCCGAGCCCCTCTGCTCCAGAGGTATCCGGCATCCGAGGGTCTCGGCACCAGAGGCGTTCCGATCGGCGGCCGACGTCTCCAGATCGGCGGCCGAGCTCCTCTGCTCCAGAGGTATTCCGATCGGCGGCCGACAGAGTCCGAGCCGACAGAGTCCGAGTGGGGCAGGCCGATGCGGATCGGACCGCGGGACCGGACCGGCGTGGAGAAAACCCAGGATGGGACGAGAGCGGGGAAGCGCCTCCGTACCACCCGACACCGAACAGGTCGGAACGCAGCGGTGTCAACGTCCGGCCTGGTCGGCGGCCGAACCGTGACCTCCGAGCCGATACGCTGTCCGCCATGTCGGAGCCGTCCCACCCCGTGCCGCAGTCCGTGTCCGAGTTCTCGGCGGTCGAGGAGGCCGCGGCCATCGAGCGTGCCCAGCGGCTCACCGACGTGATCACACGGCTTCGCCGGGCGCTGCGCAGCAGCATCCGCACCGACTACCCGTGGGAGTCGCTGCCGATGGCCCAGGTCGAGCTACTGCAGACCCTGGCGGCGGCTCCGCTGCGGGTCGGCGAGCTGGCCGCGCGGCAGCGCCTGGCGCCCAACACGGTGAGCGGCCTGGTCGGGAAGCTCCTGGAGGCGGGCTTCGTGGACCGCCAGGCCGACCCGGGTGACCGCCGCACGGCGCGGATCGCCCTCACGGCCGCCGGCCGCCGCCAGCTCCTCGACTGGCGGCGCGCCCACGAGCGCAGACTCGCGGATGCGCTGGAGAGCCTCTCCCCCACCGACCGCGACGCCGTGATGGGCGCGCTGCCCGGCCTGGAGCAACTGGCCAAGGCCCTCGCCGGGGCCGCCGGCACCACGGGCACCACGGGTCCGGACGACCGTCCGGCCTGAGGACTCGGTGCCGGTACCGACACCGGGCACCGGACACCTGGCACCAGGCGCCGGGCATCGGGCACTTGTGCGGACACCCGAATCCGCCCCCGCACCGGGGCGCCATCCCCGACCCGCCGACCCGCCGACCTGCCGGGCCGCCGGGCCCGCCGCGGTCAGAAGAGCGTGGCGCCCTGTTCCAGGTCCAGCAGCCAGCGCTTGCGCTCCACTCCGGCGGCGAAGCCGGTGAGCGTTCCGCTCGCGCCCACCACACGGTGGCAGGGTCGGACCACCAGCAGTGGGTTCGCCCCGACGGCCTGTCCGACGGCGCGCACGGCCGTGGGCGGCAGACCGGCCGCGGCACCGAGTTCGCCGTAGGTGACGGTCTCCCCGTACGGGATGTCGTCCAGCGCCGCCCAGACCTGCTGGCGGAATTCCGTGCCGGTGGGCGCGAGCGGCAGGTCGAAGGTGGTGCGCTCGCCGGCGAAGTAGGCCGTCAACTGCTCGACGGCGGCGCCGAGTGCTTCGGGGTCGGCGACCCAGTCGGGTTCCGGCTCCGCGACCGCGCCGCGCTGTCCCGGCGCGGTCACTGCGACCAGGGCCGTCGGCCCGCCGTCCTGGACGCAACCGACCACCAGCAGTCGGCCGAGCGGGCTGGGCATGGTCGTGAAGACGGTGACCGCACGGGAATCGGCACGGTTCACGCTGCTGGGGCTGGTCACGCTGCTCACACCTTCACACCATCGGGGTCGTTCACCGGATCGCTCGCCCGGCCCGGACCGCTCGCGTCGGCACCCGCACTGTCGCCGCCGCCCGTCCGTCGGACGGCCTTCGATCTGCCCGACCCTCCATTCTTCCGGCCCGCACCAGCCGCACCAACCGCACCAACCGCGCCGGCGACAGCAGCGGCAGCGGCCGGCGGTGCCGAGGCCAGCCAGAGGCGGTGGACCGCGTACGAGCGCCACGGGGCCCAGGATGCGGCGATGGCCTCGGCGCTCGCGGCGTCTCCCGGGTGGCCGAGCCGCTGCAGGCCGTGCCGGACGCCGACGTCGCCGGGGAGGAAGACGTCCGGGTCCGCGAGGGCCCGCATCCGCAGGTAGCCGACCGTCCACGGGCCGAGGCCGGGGAGGGCGAGCAGGGCTGCGGCCGTCTCCTCGCGGTCGACGCCGCCGTCGAGCCGGATCCCGGCCGGGTCGGCGAGGGCCGTGCAGAGTCCACGCAGCGCTCGGCGGCGGGCCGCGGGCATCGCGAGGTCCTCGTCGGCGGCGTCCGCCAGGGCGGCCGCGGTCGGGAAGAGCAGCCGCAGGCCGCCGTTCGGCTCCGGCAGTTCGGCGCCGTACCGCTCGGCGAGGCGGCCGGCGAGCGTCCGGGCGGCGGCGACCGTGATCTGCTGGCCGAGGACGGCCCGAACCGCGAGTTCGTGCGGGTCGACGTGGCCGGGCGAGCGGACTCCGGGTCTGGCCTGCACGGACGGGCCGAGGGCGCCGTCGGAGCCGAGTTGCGCATCCACCGCATCCGGGTCGGCGTCGAGGTCGAAAAGGACCCGCAGCCTGTGCACCGCCGTGGTGAGGTCGCGCAGGTCGGCGAGGGCGAGCCGGCAGTCGAGCCAGCCGCGGGTGGGCGGGTCCGCTGCGGCGAGCCCGTCCACTTCGGCGACGGCATGCCCGTACGGGAGGGCGAGCGTGCGGCGGTAGGTGCGGCTGCCGGCGCGGGGGCCGGGGACGACCTCCTCGACGCCGGGGACGGCGCGCAGCGCGAGGAAGTCGAGGAGGTGGTCACTGTCGAGAGCGCCGCGGTAGGCGAGGCGCAGGCTGATCGTGCCGGGGGTGGCCGCGGCCGGGTGGCCGGTCGCGTGTTCGGCGCGCAGTCCGCTCGGGGTGCGGTCGTACACCTCGCGCACGGTGTCGTTGAACTGGCGCACGGAGGCGAAGCCCGCCGCGAAGGCGATCTCGGTGACCGGCAGGGCGGTGGTCTGCAGCAGCAGTCGGGCGGTCTGCGCGCGCTGGGCGCGGGCGAGGGCGAGCGGGCCGGCGCCGAGTTCGGCGGTGAGCTGGCGCTGGAGCTGGCGGGCGCTGTAGCCGAGGCGTTCGGCGAGGCCCGCCACGCCGTCGCGGTCGACGACGCCGTCGCCGATCAGCCGCATGGCCCGGCCGACCAGGTCGGCGCGGTGGTTCCACTCGGGGGAGCCGGGGACGGAGTCGGGCCGGCAGCGGCGGCAGGCCCGGAAGCCGGCGCCCTGGGCGGCCGCGGCCGTGGGGTAGAACGTGCAGTTGACGCGCTTCGGGGTCACGGCCGGGCAGCTGGGCCGGCAGTAGATTCCGGTGGTTCGCACGGCCGTGAAGAACACCCCGTCGAAGCGGGAGTCACGGCTGTCCACCGCCCGGTACCTGGTCTCGTCATCGATCACGCCTCCCAGTCTGCGCCATCGCCCGGTACCCGACTGGCGGAAATCGGACGTGACCGTCCGGGTCCGCACGCGCGTACGGCGAGCCCGTAGCGGCGTGCGCCGCGCCCGTACCGGCGTGCGTCGGACCCGGTGCCGGCGCGTGCCGGACCCGGTGCCGGCCCGCCGTAGAGCCCGCCCGGAGCCCGCCCTAGAGCCCGCCGGGAGGATTCCGGGGCGGCTCTCCGTTCTGGGAGCGCTCTCACCCCCTAGGTCCACCCGATAGGCTCTGACGCGAACCGTTCAGCGCGAGAGGAGTCCCCGGTGTCCCAGCACCAACACCCCGGCACCGAGCACTCCGGCGCCGCGCCGAGACCGACGCTCGAGTCGGTCGCCGAGCTGGCCGGGGTGTCCCGCGCCACCGCCTCCCGGGTGGTCAACGGCGGCGCCGGTGTCCGGGCCTCCCTGCGCGAGAAGGTCCAGCGGGCCGTCGACGAACTCGGCTATGTGCCCAACCTGGCCGCCCGCACCCTGGTCACCCGGCGCAACCATGCGGTCGCCGTGGTGGTCGCCGAGCCGGAGAGCCGGCTCTTCTCCGACCCCTTCTTCGCGCAGCACCTGCGCGGCATCAGCCGCGAGCTGTCCTCGGCCGACAACCAGATGGTCCTCCTGCTCATCGAGGACCAGGCCGACTACGAGCGGGTCGGCCGCTACCTGGGCGGCGGCCACGTCGACGGGGCACTGCTGTTCTCGCTGCACCACTCCGACCCGCTGCCGGAGATGGCGCGCCGGGTCGGGCTGCCGTTCGTGATAGGCGGACGCCCCGGCTGGCCTGGTGCGGAGTCCGACCGCGACCTGATCTACGTCGACAGCGACAACCGCGGCGGCGGCCGGCTCGCCGTCCAGCACCTGCGCTCGATCGGCCGCACCCGGATCGCCACGGTCACCGGTCCGCTCGACCAGACCTCCTCGCTGGACCGCCTGGACGGCTACCGCGACCTGCTGCCGGACGGTGACCCCGACCTGATCGCCGAGGGCGACTTCACCGCGGACGGCGGCGGCCGGGCGATGGCGGAGCTCCTTTCCCGCCGGCCCGACCTCGACGCCGTGTTCGCCGCCTCCGACGCGATGGCCTCCGGCGCACTCCGGGTCCTGCGCGAGGCCGGACGGCGCGTCCCGGAGGACGTCGCCGTGGTCGGCTTCGACGATGTCGAGCAGATCTCCGAGTGGACGGAGCCGCCGCTCACCACCGTCCGCCAGGACATCGAGGAGATGGGCCGCCTGATGGCCCGCCTGCTGCTGCGCAGGCTGGCCGGCGTCAGCGAGGGGCCCGGCCGTCCCGGCCCGACCTCCGTCATCACCCCGACCAGGCTTATCATCCGCGGTTCGGCCTGATCCTGCGGACGCCCGCATCGACCGTCCCGACACCCCATCAGAGCCTGCGCCGACGCCGCGTCGCCGGGCGCGACCCCACCGGACGCGGCCTCGGCGGAAATCCGGTTTCGCCCGACCACCGTTGCGGGAGAAGGTGGCCGGATGACCGAGCACTGCTGCCCGACCATGGACCGCCGGGTCACGCACGCCTGCGACCTGCACGACGACCCGTTCGACTGCCCCGACGCGCTGGTCCACTTCAGCGAGCGATTCCGGGAGTACGGGCTGATCGTGCACGACGGCGGCACGTCGGCGATCACCATCGAGTTCTGCCCCTGGTGCGGAACGGAGCTGCCGCAGTCGCAGCGGGACCGCTGGTTCGGGGAGTTGGAGCGGCTCGGGATCGACCCGTGGACGGACGAGGTGCCGCCGGAGTTCGAGGACGGCAGATGGCTTGCCACCCCGGACGGCGAGGCCGCGACAACACAGCAGCCGGGCGACACGGCCGGCAGCGACACGGCCGGCAGGGGTACGGCGGCCGGCGACCCGGCGGACGGCCACCAGGGCCTGCCGAAGGCCGAGTTCGCGTTCCCGGGGCCGCTGCGCGACGCCCTGGTGGCGGCGATCCTGGACGGCACCAAGTCGAGTACGACCTCGCTGTTCGACGCCTACGCACTGCTCGGCGAGGAGGTGCCCGCGGTCGGCCTGCGCCAGGCCGTGGTCGACTCGGCGGACGAGGAGGTCGCCGTCATCGAGACGACCGAGGTGCGGATCGTCCCGGTCGCCGAGGTCGACGAGGCCCACGCGCGCGACGAGGGCGAGGGGTACACGTCGGTGGCCGAATGGCGTGCCGGGCACGAGGAGTTCTGGCACAGCGCGGAGGTGCGGGAGGAGATGGGCGACCCGGCGTTCACGGTCGGCGACGCCACCCTGCTGGTCCTCCAGCGGTTCCGGCTGGTGGAGAGGACGGCGGAGGACGCGACCGCCGACGACGTCACGGCAGAGGCGTGACGCCGGGAGCCACCGAGACGGCTGCGCACCCGGCCGGACGCCCGGACCACCGCCTGCTGGCCGACACGGGCTGACGGCCGACACCGCCACCGACCTCGGCATCGGCATCCGGCACCGGCATCCGGCACTGGCAGGGCGGACCGCCCCACACCACCCATCCGCACCGACCCGGCAGGCGCACGCACCCGGACCGTGCGGTGCCGCGCACCCGGCCACCCCTGACCAGGTGCACGGCAGTCCCACCGGCCACCACACGCCGGGAGTTCCGCGACCCGTCCTTCCGCCGGTCCGCCGACCCGTGTCGCAGCCCGAAATCCCCGGGCCCGGCACCTTCGGCGAACCGATGAACAGCAAGCCGAACGATCCGGCAGACGGAACGAACCAGCAGACCGAACGGGCCACCGGCCCGAACGAACCGGCAGACCGAACGAACCAACAGGCCGGACGGACGGAGCAGGCCGGACGGACCTGCAGATCGGCGACCTGGCCGGCCCCCACGGTCGCCCGTCGCCCGAGGCGCGCCCCATCGGCAACCCACCGCCGTTGAAAGCGCTCTCAGGCATGGGACCGTAGGCCCCACGACGCGGGCGTGTCAACGCTCTGAACGGAATCCCCACCGCCTCCCCGCGCCCCAAGGAAATCGGCCCGCGGGCAGGCATCACTGACATCACGTTCAGGTTTCGCCCCCTTGACGTCCGGACGGCACCCCCGGCACTCTCACTGCATCGCTGAGAGCGCTCTCAGAAATCGAGCCACCGAGCGCACCTCACGTCACCACCCAGCCTGCCCCGGTCAGGAGACCTCCCCATGCGTCCGTTCAGAGCCCGACGCTCCGCAGCCCTCGGCACCACCGCTCTCGCCGCCGCCCTGCTGCTCACCGCCTGCAGCTCCGGCACCAGCGCTTCCAAGGACAGCGCCGACGGCAAGGTCACTCTCACGATCGACCTCTTCGGCACCTTCGGCTTCAAGGAGACCGGTCTCTACGACGAGTACATGAAGCTCCACCCGAACATCACCATCAAGCAGTCCGACACCCAGGACGAGGGCCAGTACTGGCAGGCCCTGCAGACCAAGCTGGCCGGCGGCGGCGGCCTCGCCGACATCCAGGGCCTGGAGGTCGGCCGGGTGGCGAGCGTGGTGCAGAAGCAGTCCGACAAGTTCACCGACCTGAAGACGCTCGGACTCGGCGGGGTGAACGACGGCCTGGTGCCGTGGAAGGCCGCCGCGATCAAGACCCCCGACGGCAAGGTGCTCGGCGCCGGCACCGACATCGGCCCGGAGGCGATCTGCTACCGCACGGACCTCTTCAAGGCCGCCGGACTGCCCACCGACCGCACCGAGCTGGCCGCCAAGTGGTCCACCTGGCAGGGCTACCTCGACCTCGGCAAGCAGTACGCCGCCAAGGCCCAGGCGGGCAACGCCTGGACGGACAGCGCCGCGGGTATGTTCACCGCCGAGGTCGGGCAGCAGAAGGTCCGCTACACCGACGAGAGCGGCAAGGCCGTCTACGACAGCAGCCCGGCCGTGAAGACCGCCTGGGACGACTCCACCAAGCTGGTCGCCGACGGGCTGTCGGCGAAGCTCCCGCAGTGGACGCCCGAGTGGAACAAGGCCTTCTCCACCGGCAAGTTCGCCACGCTGAGCTGCCCGGCCTGGATGATCGGCTACATCAAGGGCCAGGCGGGCGACGCGTTCGCCGGCAAGTGGGACATCGCGGCCGGCCCGGGAAAGACCGGCAACTGGGGCGGCTCCTACCTGGCGATCCCGCGCACCGCGAAGCACCCGAAGGAGGCGGCCGCGCTGATCCAGTGGCTGAACGCCAAGGACCAGCAGGTGAAGCTCTTCACCAAGCAGGGTTCCTTCCCGTCCAGCACGGACGCGCAGACGGCGATCAAGTCGGTGCAGGACCCGTACTTCAACAACGCGCCGATCGGCCAGATCTTCAGTGAGGCGGCCACCGGGATGCCGGCCCAGGTGCTCGGCACCGACGACGGTGTGATCGGCAAGGCGTTCACCGACGCGCTGGGCGAGGTGGAGCGCACCAACACCGCGCCGGCCACCGCCTGGCAGCACGCGCTGGACAACGTCAAGAAGGCGAACGGCAACTGACGCCCCACGGCCCCCGGCCCCGCCGGGCCGGGGGCCCCGTCGAAGGACCTTCCATGGCCATCACCTCCTCGGCGCGCCTGCCGTCGGCCGCGGCCGGCCGGGCCCGCCCGCGCACCGCCGGCCGGCTCGCCCCGTACGGCTTCGTCGCACCGTTCTTCGTCCTGTTCGCCGCGTTCGGGCTCTTCCCGCTGCTGTACACGGCCTATGTGTCGCTGCACCGGGTCGAGTTGCAGACCTCCGACCACATGGACTGGCTGGGCTGGCAGAACTACACCCGGCTGTTCGAGGACCCGTTCTTCTGGAACGCACTGCGCAACACCTTCACCATCGGCGTGCTGTCCACCGTGCCGCAGCTGCTGATGGCGCTGGGCCTGGCGCATCTGCTCAACTACCGGCTGCGCGGCCGGACGTTCTTCCGGGTCGCGATGCTGATGCCGTACGCGACCAGCGTGGCCGCGGCGACGCTGGTCTTCGCGCAGCTCTTCGGCCGCGACTACGGGCTGATCAACTGGCTGCTCACCTCGGCCGGGCTGAGCCCGGTGGACTGGCAGGCGAGCACCTGGGCCTCGCAGTTCGGCGTCTCGGCGATCGTCACCTGGCGCTGGACGGGCTACAACGCGCTGATCTACCTGGCCGGCATGCAGGCCATCCCCGGCGAGCTCTACGAGTCGGCGGCGATGGACGGTGCCTCACGCTGGCAGCAGTTCCGCCACGTGACGATCCCCGGCCTGCGCCCGACCATCGTGTTCACCGTGGTCGTGTCGACGATCGGCGCCACCCAGCTGTTCGGCGAGCCGCTGCTGTACGAGGGCAACTCGGGCGGCGGCATCTCCCACCAGTACCAGACCCTCGGGCTCTACATGTACGAGCAGGGCTGGACGTTCTTCCACCTGGGCCGGGCCGCCGCCGTCGCATGGGTGATGTTCCTGCTGATCGTGGTGCTCGCCCTGCTGAACGCGGCGATCGCCGCCCGCCGCAACCGTACGGACCGGTGACCGAGATGAGACTGACCCGGCGATCCCCGCTCCAGGGCGGCCCGGTGGCGTACGCCGTGCTGATCGGCGCCACCCTGATGTTCGTCTTCCCGTTCTACTGGACGCTGGTCGCGGCCAGCCGCACCAACTCCGAGCTCAGCGCGGCCACTCCGGCGCTGACACCGGGACCGAACCTCTTCCACAACATCGGCGAGGCGCTCCAGCAGGCCGCCATCGGCACCGCGCTGTGGAACTCGCTGATCGTGGCGACCGCGGTCACCGCGGGCGTGGTGCTCTCCTCGACGCTCGCCGGGTTCGCCTTCGCGAAGCTGCGCTTCCGCGGCCGCGGGCTGCTGCTGGCGGTCACCGTCGGCACCATGATGATCCCGCCGCAGCTCGGTGTGATCCCGCTGTTCATGGTGATCGTGCGGATGGACCTGCAGAACAAGCTGCCCGCGGTGATCCTGCCGTCGCTGGTCTCGGCGTTCGGCGTGTTCTTCATGCGGCAGTTCCTGATCCAGGCGCTGCCGGACGAGCTGATCGAGGCGGGCCGCGTGGACGGCGCCTCGGCGCTGCGGATCTTCTTCTCGATCGTGCTGCCGGTCGCCCGTCCGGGTATGGCCGTGCTCGGCATGCTGACCTTCATGGCCACCTGGAACGACTTCTTCTGGCCCATCGTGGCGCTGAGTTCGCAGAACCCGACCGTCCAGGTCGCACTGAAGTCGCTCGGCCAGGGCTACGTCCCGGACCAGTCGATCGTCATGGCCGGCACCCTGCTCGGCACGCTCCCCGTCCTGGCGGTGTTCGCCCTGCTCGGGCGGCAGATCGTCGGCGGCATCATGCAGGGCGCCGTCAAGGGCTGACCCGGCCTCCCCCGACCACTCCACCTCCCGGAAGGCGACATGTCCGTCGAAGCCCTCCCCTCCCCCGTCCGCACCGGCTTCCCGCCCGGCTTCGTCTGGGGCACGGCCACCGCCGCGTACCAGATCGAGGGCGCCGCCGCCGAGGACGGCCGCACGCCGTCCATCTGGGACACCTTCAGCCGCACGCCGGGCAAGGTCCGCAACGGCGACACCGGCGACATCGCCGCCGACCACTACCACCGCTACCGCGATGACGTCGCGCTGATGGCCCGCCTCGGCCTCGGGGCCTACCGGTTCTCGCTGGCGTGGCCGCGGATCGTCCCCGGCGGCCGCGGCCCGGTGAACGAGGCCGGACTGGACTTCTACGACCGGCTGGTCGACGAGCTGCTGGAGGCGGACATCGCCCCCGTCGCCACGCTCTACCACTGGGACCTGCCGCAGGAGCTGGAGGACGCCGGCGGCTGGACGAACCGCGAGACCGCCTACCGCTTCGCCGAGTACGCGCAGGCGGCCGCCCGCCGCCTCGGCGACCGGATCCCCACCTGGACGACGCTCAACGAGCCCTGGTGCAGTGCCTTCCTCGGCTACGGCAACGGTGTGCACGCCCCCGGCCGGACCGACCCGGCGCAGGCCCTGGCCGCCCACCACCACCTGCTGCTCGCCCACGGGCTGGGCACGGCCGCGCTGCGCGCCGAACTGCCGGCCGCCGCACAGGTGTCGCTCACCCTGAACCTGGCCGCGGTGCGGCCGGTCAGCGACGATCCGGCCGACCTGGACGCGGCCCGCCGGATCGACGGCCTGGCCAACCGGATCTTCCTGGACCCGGTCTTCCACGGGAGCTACCCGGCCGACGTGCTGGCCGACACGGCCGAGGTCACCGACTGGTCGTTCGTCCACGACGGCGACCTCGCCGAGATCTCCCGGCCGATCGACTCGCTGGGGATCAACTACTACACCCCGACCGTCGTCGGCGCCGACGACCCGGCCGCGCCCGCCGACCGGCAGGACGGCCACGCCGGCGAGCTCTCCCCCTGGCCGGCCGACCGCGGCGTGCGCTTCCTGCCCGCCGAGGGCAGCCGCACCGCGATGGGCTGGCCGGTCGACGCGGACGGCCTCTACGAGCTGCTGACCCGCCTGCGCGACGACCTGCCGGGCGTGCCGCTGCTGGTCACCGAGAACGGCGCGGCGTACGAGGACTACTGCGACCCGTCCGGCGCGGTGCACGACCCGGAGCGGATCGCCTACCTGCGCGGGCACCTGGCCGCGGTGCGCCGGGCGATCGCGGACGGCGCACCGGTGCGCGGGTACTTCCTCTGGTCGCTGCTGGACAACTTCGAGTGGGCGTACGGCTACAGCAAGCGGTTCGGGATCGTCCACGTGGACTTCGCGAGCCAGCGCCGGACCCCCAAGGACAGCGCCCACTGGTACGCGGAGGTGGTGCGCACCGGCGTGCTGCCGGACTGAACCTGCCCGGTGGGGGCGGGGAGCACAACGGCCGTGCGGCCGCCGGGATCTGGCAC
>NZ_JBHWBW010000198.1:8481-13053 GCF_042735675.1 Kitasatospora sp. NPDC059571 | reverse complement strand
CGGACCCCGAGCGCCCCCCCCCCCGCGCGCCGCGCCCCCGCCGGGCCGGGCGGGCCCCCCTCCGCGCCGGCCCCGGACCCGGACGTGCGCCGGCTGCACGGCGAGGTACTCGACGAGCAGCCTGCGGCCCGCCCGGTACTCGTCCAGTGCCATCACGTTCGCCACCGCCCGCGCGGTGGCGCGGTACTCCGGGCGCCCCTCCGGGGCCACCGAGAGGTCCAGCTGCAGCGGCACCTCGGGCCCCTCGCCGACCGCCCGCACCGACTCGATCCGGGCCACCGCGGGCTGCACCCGGCCGGCCCGCGCGGCCTCCAGCCGCCGGCGCCGGGAACCGTACAGCAGGCCGAAGCCCAGCAGCCCCGTCCACGGCGCCAGGTTCAGGCCGATCACGAACAGCGCCACCCCGCGCCCGTGCCCGAGCCCCAGGGCGCCCACCAGGACCGCCCCCGTCTCCGCCCCGAGCAGTACGCACAACACCAGTCCGGCCCGAAACACGGCCTCATCCCCTCTCGTCCTCGCCCCGCGCCCGCCCGAGCGGCAGGGTCGGATCGGCGGGCCCGGGCCCGCCCGGCGCCGCCCCTCAGCGTGCCGCGGACCGCCCCCCGGTACCCGAGTATCGCCTACTCAGAACGGCCCGTAGCAGCCCGGCCGGTCCGGCCCCGGACGGTCCGATATTGTTGTGTCTGCATACAAATATCCCTCTGGAGGCATTGATGATCCCCGCCCCGTACCGGGCCGCCGAGACCCGCTACCAAGGCTCCATGCGCTACCGCCGCAGCGGCCGGAGCGGACTCCAGCTCCCGGAGATCTCGCTCGGCCTCTGGCACAACTTCGGCGACGACCGCACCCTGGACTCCCAGCGCGCCATCCTCCGCCGGGCCTTCGACCTCGGCATCACGCACTTCGACCTGGCCAACAACTACGGCCCCCCGTACGGCTCCGCCGAGGAGAACTTCGGCCGCCACCTGGCCGCCGACTTCCGGCCGTACCGCGACGAGATGGTCATCTCCACCAAGGCCGGCTACGACATGTGGCCCGGCCCGTACGGCGAGTGGGGCTCGCGCAAGTACCTGACCGCCAGCCTCGACCAGTCGCTGCGCCGGATGGGCCTGGACTACGTCGACATCTTCTACTCGCACCGCTTCGACCCGCAGACCCCGCTGGAGGAGACCATGGGGGCGCTGGCCTCCGCGGTGCGGCAGGGCAAGGCGCTCTACGCCGGCATCTCCTCGTACAGCGCCGCGAAGACCCGCGAGGCGGCCGCGCTGCTGCGCGAGATGGGCGTCCCGCTGCTGATCCACCAGCCGTCGTACTCGATGCTCAACCGGTGGATCGAGGAGGACGGCCTGCTCGACGTGCTGGCCGAGGAGGGCGCCGGCTGCATCGGCTTCGCCCCGCTGGCGCAGGGGATCCTGACCGACCGCTACCTGAACGGCATTCCGGCCGGCTCGCGGGCGGCCCAGGGCAAGTCGCTGGACCCGGCGGCCCTCACCGACGAGACCCTCGACAAGCTGCGGGCGCTCAACGCGATCGCCGCCCGCCGCGGCCAGTCCCTCGCCCAGCTCGCGCTGAGCTGGCTGCTGCGTGACCCCCGGATGACCTCCGCGCTGATCGGCGCGTCCTCGGTGGCGCAGCTGGAGAGCAACGTGGCGGCCCTGCGCGGCGAGCCGCTCACCGACGAGGAGCTCGTCGAGATCGACCGGTACGCCACCGACGCGGGCCTCAACCTCTGGGCGAAGTCCACGGAGGGCTGACACGCCCCGGTCCTACGGGGACGGATGCCGGGGCGGGAGGCGTGCCCATCGTCGCGTCCGCGGCGCGTGCGCGCCGTCCCGGCGCCCCGGCTTCCCCCGAAGGAGTGATCCACACCGGCCGCGGCCGGTGTGCGACCCGGTCGTGCTGGGACGATCGACTCTCCGGAGGTCGGTCGGTCCGCCCCCGCCCGGGCGGCCGTGGGCTGCCCGGACGGGCGTCCGGACGGGGAGGGGTGCAACCGTGGTCGGGAACGCTGCCGTGGACGTGGTCCGGGAGTCGGCACGGGCCGGACGGCTCGTGATGTGGGAGGAGTCGGCCCGGGACGGGGCGCAGGCCAAGACGCTGATGTCGGCGGAGTTCCGGGTCCGGCTCGCCCGCGAGCAGGGGCGGATCTTCGGCGGGCACGGGCCGCGGCACGTGGTGTTCGCGGCCGGGTTCCCCGCGGTCTGCGCCGAGGAGTACGAGGCGGTGCGCCGGGTCGCCGTGGAGGCCGAGGGGGCGGTGAGCGTGGCCGCGGTGTGCCGCGGCACGGCCGACGACCTCCGCCGGGCCGTCACCGCAGTCCGCGGCACCGCCCACGCCCGGGTCATGGTCGTCGTGCCCGCCTCCGAGGCGATGGCGCAGGTCATGGTCCACCGCGGCGCCCGCGAGGCGCTCGACGAGGGCGTGGCCCTGGTGAAGCGGGCCCGCGACCTCGACGAGGCCGTCGCCGTGGACGTCTGCCTCGCGGACGCCGCCCGGGCCGACCACGGACTGGCGTCCGCCGCCGCCGAGGAGCTGACCGCGGCGGGCGCCGGAACGGTCCTGCTGGCCGACACCGTGGGCGGCCAACTGCCCACCGAGACGGCCGCGATGTTCGCCGAGGTCCGCGCGCGCACGGGCCCGGAGGTGGTGCTGGGCGCGCACCTGCACAACGACCTCGGCCTGGGCCTGGCCAACACCCTGGAAGCGGTCAGGGCGGGCGTCCGGGTGGTGGCCGGCTCCTGGCTCGGTCTCGCCGAACGCTCCGGGATGGCCGCCACCGAACAGCTGCTGTTCCTGCTCGCCCACGACCCCGGGCGGATCGCCCGGCTGATCGGCGCGGCGGTGGACGGCGATCGCGAGAGCGGCCCCGGCAGCCGCCGTGACGGCGACCCCGGCGGTGGCGGACTCTGGTGGACCGAGCCCGACCTGACCCGGCTGCCGGTGATCGCCCGGATGGTCTCCGCCCAGACCGAGCTGCCGCTCACCGTGACCACGCCGATCGTCGGCACCGGCGTCGGCACCATCTCCACCGGCACCCCGTTCGTCCATCCCGAGCTGTTCCAGCCCTTCGACCCGCAGGCCCGGCTCGGCATCGCGCCGACCGTCGTCCTCACCCACCTGGCCAGCGCCCGCGTCGTCACCGCCGTTGCCGCGCGCCTCGGCCGCGACCTCGACGCCGGCCAGGCCCGCACCGCCATGGGCTGGGTCAAGACGCAGGCCTACCGCACCGGACGGGCCGTGGTCGACGAACAGGCCTTCGCCGCCTACCTCGACGGCCTCACCGCCGTGATCGCCGCCCCGAACTCTGCTGCGCGGGGCACCCGGTGAGGCCCACCGGTCCGGCAGGCGACCACCCGCCGGGCCCGCCCGACCCTGCCGCCGCCGACGTCGCGGCCGTCGCCGAACGCCTGCGCCGCGGCGGCGCCGTCGTGCTCCCCAATCCGGCACCGCTGACCCACGTGGTCGCGGCCACCGACCCCCGGGCGGTCAACACCGCCAAGGGCCGCCCGGCGGACCAGCCCGTCGCCCTCTGGGCGCACCACCCCGACACCCTGGCCGCCCTCGGACCGCTGCTCGACCTGGACACCGCCGGGTACGCCCTGGCCCGCCGACTGCTGGCCGACGAACTGGTCACCCTGCTCGCCCCGCTGCGCCCCGGCCGCGACCGCCCCGGATGGGCCGCCCCGGCGAGCAAGGACGGCTGGACCCTGCTGTTCGGTGCCCGCTGGGAGCCCCTGCGGGCGCTGCTCGACCCGCACCCCGTCCTGTACGTCAGCAGCGCCAACCGGACGGGCCACGCGCCCGCCGCCACCGCGGCGGAGGCCGCCGCGATGTTCGGGCCGGCCGTCCCCGTGCTGGGCGCCGGAGACCCACACGCGGCGCCGGACACCCGGCCCGGGCCGCCCCGCCGGGCGACCACCACCCTGCGCCTGCACCCCGACAGCCGCCTCGAACTGCACCGGCACGGTGCCCAGGACCACCCGTACGGCGGCGCTGCCGGCTACCTCGCCCATCTTGCCGACCGGCCTTCCGGCATCTGATCCGACGATCCGTCACATGGTCCTCCTTGTGACGACATGACGGCCCGTCGGAGCATTCGAGTGACGGCCTTCACCCGCTGGTGGACACAACGGCCTTTCCCCGTGGGCCGATCGGGTGGATCCGGGCCCGGTCACCCGGCCGCCGGCGGGTGGCGGGGCGAAGGATGGGTGACAGGCGGGCGGCTGGTGAGCCGTCCGATCCCGTATCCGTTCGAGGAGAGTGCTCCGTGTCCTTCGTCCGTACCGCATCCGCCGTTGCCGTTGCCGCCGTCTCCGCCGTCCTGCTCGCCGCCGGGGGTGCCACGGCGAGCTCCGGTGCCGAGGGCACGGCCGTCGGCTCGCCCGGCGTGCTGTCCGGCAACCTGATCCAGGTGCCCGTGCACGTGCCGGTCAACGTCTGCGGCAACAGCATCGGCGTCGTCTCGCTGCTGAACCCGACCCTCGGCAACAGCTGCGCCAACGTCGGCTGACACCGGTGTCCACGCGCCGCGGGGGCGGTCCGCCCCCGCGGCGCACAGCCCCGGGCGGGCCC
>NZ_JBHWBW010000198.1:3206-8471 GCF_042735675.1 Kitasatospora sp. NPDC059571 | reverse complement strand
CCCCGCCAACCCGCGCGCCCGCGGGCGGCGCCCGCGGGGGCCCCGCGGGGGGGGGGGCGGCCCCCCCCCCGCGCCCCACAGCCCGGTCCGGACCGCCGTCACACGCCCCGGACCGGGCTTCCGCCGTTCCCGACGCGGAACACCTCACACCGAACACCTTGCACGGAACACCTCACACGCAGCGCCTCACTCAGGGCGCCTGTCGCAGCGCGGCGGCAACGAGGCCTTCGAGGGCCTCGCGCGGTACCGCGCCACCGCTCACCAACCGGTCGAAGACCAGCCCGTCGATGCAGGTCAGCAAGGTGTGCGTGCGGTTCTCCGCGTCCGCCACGCCGTGTTCGGCGAGGAACAGTCGGACGGCCTCGCGTCCGGCGTTCGAGCTGGACCAGCCTGGTGACGAGCGTGGTGCGCAGGGCGGCCCGGGTGCGGAAGTACGCCGAGGTGGCACCGGGCGGCATGGCCGCCCTCTGGTCGACCGCGCGATGCGTGAGGCCGCGCATCCCCTTGTCGGCGAGTACGTCGAGAGCCGCGTCCGCGAGGAGGGTGCGCCGATCCGAAGCCATGCGTCGTCCTTTCCACACCTGTAGTACCGAGTCGCCCTTCTACAGCTGTAGAAGGGCGGGGGCTTCGACATGGGCGACGCGGCCGTGGTCGTCGGAGGCGGAATCGGCGGGCCGGCCGCCGCGATCGGGCCTGCACCGCATCGGCCGGCAGGTGACGCTCGTGGAGCGCGTCCGTCCTCGACGACGCGGGCGCGGGCATCTCACTCGCCGCCAACGGCCTGCGGGTACCGGACGAACCCGGCGTCGGCGAGGCGGTGCGGCAGGCGTTGCGAGGCCGGTACAGCGGCGGCACGTGCACACCGGCGGGCGGCCGGCTGACGCGGATGGACGGCGCGGTGCTGGAGAGGGCGGTGGGCACGCCGATCACGGGCATCCCTCGCTCCACCCCGCAACGCTTGCTGCGTCAGGCCCTGCCGTCCGGGACGCTGCTGATCGGTTCGCAGGCCGACCCGGTGCGGCGGATCGACCACGGGACGACGCGGGTGCACCGCGGCGACACGGCCCTGGACGCCGATCTGGTGGTGGCGGCCGACGGAGTCGGCAGCAGGGTGCGCAGTCTCCTCTTCCCGGCCCACCCCGGTCCGGTCCCCAGCGGGTCGACGGTGCTGCGCGCCATCACCGGGCGGGCCGTCGACCTGCGCTCGGACTTCGAGCTGACCTGGGGACGCGGGGCCGAGTTCGGGCACATCGCACTCCCGGACCGGCGGGCCGAGTGGCACGCCGTCCTCACCCTCCCCGCCGGTACGCAATGCGCGGACCCCCTGGCCGAACTGCGCCGACGCTTTCGGCGACTGGCACGACCCGATCCCCTCCCTGCTGGAGGCGACCCGACCCGATGCCGTGCTGCACCACGACGTGAACGAACTCCGCACCCCGCTCCCCTCGTACGCGGCCGGCCGGACGGCCCTGCTCGGCGACGCGGCCCACGTGATGCCCCCCAACCTCGGTCAGGGTGCCTGCCAGGCGCTGGAGGACGCGGTCGTGCTGGCTGCCGCGCTCGCCGCCGAGCCCTCCGTCGAGGCCGCGCCGGCCCGCTACGACGCCGAGCGCCGCCCGCGCAGCCAGGCGCGGTCGCGAAGGCCGCCCGCCAGGCCGGACGGATGGGTCATCAGCTCTCCAACCCGCCGGCCGTGGCGCTGCGGAACACGGCGATGCGGCTGACACCCGCCACCGCGGCAACCCGCACGATCCTTCGCCACCATGCGTGGATCCCACCGCGGTTGAACTGAAGTCCCGGGCGACGCTGTCCTGCGCAACCATCAACGGGCGGCTGCGACCGACTCGTTCGCGTCACGGCGGCCGCTAGAGCCCGCGGGTCACGACCGCCAGGACGGTGTCGACGGCGTTGCCCACCTCCGTGCGGGGGAGGGCCCGCAGCGGTCCGTCGACGAGGAGTTGGGCCAGACCGTGGACGGCCGACCAGGCGGCGAACTCGGCGCCGGGGCGGCGTTCGGCCGGGAGGGCGCCGGCGTCGACCAGTTCGTCCAGGCGGGCGCCGAGCAGCAGGTAGGGGTTGGTGCCGGGCTCGACGGTGCCGGGCGGGGGTTTCGGCGGGCCGGGGTGGGCACCCGCGCCGCAGAAGGCGGTGCGGAACCAGCCGGGCTCGGTGAGGGCGAAGTCGATGTACGAGCGGCCGATCGCCTCCAGCCTGGCCCATGCCCGGGGGATGGGATCGGTCTCCGTGACCGCATCGGCGCGCCGGACCATCAGCTGCCCGAGCCGGTCCATGCAGCGGGTGCCGACGGCCGCCAGGAGGTCCTCGTGGTCGGCGAAGTGCCGGTAGGCGGCATTGTGCGACACCCCGGCCTCGCGGCTCACGGCCCGCAGGACGACCGCGCCGGGCCCGCCGCTGCGGGCCAGCGCCAGGCCCGCCTCGACCAGGGCCTCGCGCAGGTTGCCGTGGTGGTACCCGCGGCGCGTACCCGCCCCGGCGCCGATCCCGTTGCTCATGTTGACACTGTCCACTCTGCGAGGAATAGTCGGATATGTCGCCACTGTCAACATTCTGCCCCCTGTGGAGGCGACCATGTCCGACCTTTCCCCCCGACGGCGGTACCTGGTCCTGGCCGCCGCCTGTCTGGCGGCGTTCACCATCAACCTCGACACCACGATCGTCAACGTCGCCCTGCCGGATCTCAGCCGCGAGCTGCAGGCCACCACCCGTGACCTGCAGTGGATCGTCGACGGCTACAACCTCTCCTTCGCCGCGCTCGTCCTCACCGCGGGCGCACTGGGCGACCGCTTCGGGCGCAGACCGGCCCTCCTGTTCGGCCTGGGCGGATTCGCCCTGACCAGTGCCGCCGGCGCCGCGGTCGGCAGCCCGGGCGCTCTGGTCGTGCTGCGCTTCGCCATGGGCGCCTGTGCGGCCGTGATCTTCCCGACCACGCTGTCCGTGATCACCAACGCCTTCCCGGACCGCCGGGAGCGGGCGCGGGCGATCGGGCTGTGGGGCGCCGTCACGGGCCTCGGCGTCGCGGTCGGGCCGGTGACCGGCGGGCTGCTGCTGGCGCACTTCGGCTGGCAATCCGTCTTCCTGGCACTGGTGCCGATCGCCCTCGTCGCGTTCGCGGCGGCCTGGGCGTGGGTGCCGGAGTCCAGCAGTCCGGCGGAGGCGCGGCTCGACCTGCCCGGCCTGCTTGCCTCCTCCGCCGCGATCGGCGTGCTGGTGTACACCGTCATCGAGGCCCCGGCCCGTGGCTGGACCGCCCCTGCGAGCATCACCGGCTTCGCCGCCGCCGCGCTGCTGGCCGCCGCCTTCGTCCTGATCGAGCGCCGCCGCGCCCGTCCGATGATCGACGTGTCGCTGTTCCGGACCCCGGCGTTCTCCGCGGCCAGCGGCTCGGTCACCGTCGCGTTCTTCGCGCTGTTCGGCTTCATCTTCCTGGTGACGCAGTACTTCCAGTTCGTCCGCGGCTACGGCACCCTCTCCACCGGTGTGCGGATCCTGCCCGTGGCGCTGACCATCGCGCTCGGGTCGGTCGGCGGCGTCCTGCTGGCGACCCGGATCGGGACGCGGGTGGTGGTGACGTCCGGACTGCTGCTGCTGGCCGCCGCGTTCGGCTGGATCGCGGTCTCGCCGGCCGGCATGTCGTACGGGCACATCGTGGGCCAGATGGTGCTCATCGGCCTCGGGCTCGGAACCACGACCGCGCCGGCGACCGAGTCGATCCTCAGCGTGCTCCCGCCCGCCAGGGCCGGCATCGGATCGGCGGTCAACGACGCCACCCGGGAGGCGGGCGGCACTCTGGGCGTGGCCGTGCTGGGCAGCATCTTCACCTCGATCTACGCCCACCAGCTGGCCGCCACCGCGTTCGGCGGGCTCCCGCCGAAGGTCTCCGCCGCGGCCGAGAACTCGGTCGGTGCCGCGTTCGGGGCCGCCCACGGCGCCCACGGCCCCGTCCGGGAGGCCCTGCTCAGCGGTGTGCAGAACGCGTTCATGGACGGCTTCCACCTCGCGTGCGTGGTCGCCGCGGGCATCTGCGTCCTCGGGGCGGCGGGCGCGCTGGCGCTGCCCGGCCGCATGCCGCAGCAGCCCGAGCCCGTACCGGCATCCGCCCTGGGCGCGGTCGGAGCCGCTACTGCCGCGCGCGCGCGGCGCGGGGGGGCCGCCGGGGGGGGGGCGCCGCCCGCCGGGGGGGGGGGGGGGCGCGGCCTGCGCCCGGGCGCCCCCGGCCGGGGGGGGGCCGCGGGCCCCCCGCCCCCCCCGGGGGGGGGGGGCGGCCCCGAGGGGGTGCTTGCCAGACCCCCGGCCTCATCTACTAAGTTACTTCGTAAAGCGCGCGGCCGCCGTCGGCCGCCGCACCGCCGACCCGGCCTGCCGCGCACGCGGAGGGCTGCCCGGAAGCCAGGGAGTGACCGCCCGTCATGGGGACCCGACGCAAGCCCGCACCGCCCGGCCGCACCCGCCTCGCCCTCCTGACCACCGCTGCCGCCGGCTCCGCGCTCCTCGCCTCCGCCGGCGGTGCCCAGGCCGAGCCCAAGCCCGACCTCGCCACCGTCAAGACCCAGGTGGACCGGCTGAACGAGGAGGCCGAGGCCGCCACCGAGACGTACAACAAGTTCACCGAGCAGCAGCAGCGGCTGCGCACGGACGCCGCCCACCTGCAGGACCAGGTGGCCGCCGCCCAGGAACGCATGGGCGTCCTGCGCGACCGCCTCGCCGCCGTCGCCGCCGAGCAGTACCGCAACGGCAACGTCGACCCCACCGTCGCCCTGATGCTCTCCGCCGACCCGGACAGCTACCTGCGGCAGGCCGCCGCCCAGGACTTCGCGGCGAGCTCGCAGGGCGACCTGCTGCGCCTGCTCCAGGCGCAGCAGCGGCGCCTCGACCAGCGCCGCGCCGAGGCCACGGCCGCACTCGCCGACCTCGACCGCACCGACAAGGCGCTCGCCGCGGAGCGGGACCGGGTGCGGTCCAAACTGGCCGAGGCCAACGCGGTGCTGTCGCGGCTGTCGGCCGCGGACCGCGCCGCGGTCAACGGCCAGGGCGGCGCCGACCGGGCCTCCCGGGGGACCGAGCGCGGCACGTACACCGGACCGGCCAGCGGCCGCGCCGCAGCAGCCCTCCAGTTCGCCTACGCGCAACTCGGCAAGCCGTACGAGTGGGGGGCCACCGGCCCCGGCCCCTCCCCCTGCTCACCCCGGACCGCCCCCGCCAGGCGCGCGCGCGCGGGGGGTCGCGCGCCCGGCGCGCCCCGCACCC
>NZ_JBHWBW010000198.1:2794-3196 GCF_042735675.1 Kitasatospora sp. NPDC059571 | reverse complement strand
CCCCGGCACCTTCGACTGCTCCGGCCTGACCGGCGCCGCCTGGCGCGCGGCCGGGGTGTCACTGCCCCGGGTCTCCCAGGACCAGTGGAACGCCGGCCGCCACGTCGCCCGGGCCGACCTGCAGCCGGGCGACCTCGTGTTCTTCTACTCCGACCTGCACCACGTGGGCATCTACATCGGCGGCGGCAAGATGATCCACGCCCCGCGCACCGGCAAGAACATCGAGATCACCCCGATCGAGTACATGCCCTACGTGGGTGCCGTCCGCCCCTGACCCCGGGGGGGGCCCCGCCGCCCCCCACGGGTCGCCCCCCCCCCGCGGGCGCGCCAACCGAGAGTAGCGTGGCCCCCACCCCCCACCCCGCCGCGCGCCGACGGGGAGCTCAGAGCGGCGCCGAGGGG
>NZ_JBHWBW010000198.1:0-2784 GCF_042735675.1 Kitasatospora sp. NPDC059571 | reverse complement strand
GCCCCCCCCCACAACAGAGATACCCCCCCCCATCTACAACCGCCCGACCGCGGCCCCCCACCCCCCACACACTGCGCCCCCGGGCCCCCCCCCAAGGGTCTGCCCCACCCGATGGGTCCGGTCCATCGAAGGATCAGGTCGACCGAACGCCCGACGCGGGGCCGTCCTTCAGGAGAATGCCGTCTCCGCGAAGGAGAGCCCCGCGCGGTCCCCGTGCGAGAGCACGAGCCGGGACGAGTACTGCGGAGCCCGGCGCAGGTACTGGCGGTACCCGGTGGCACGGAACCGGAGGTCGAAGCGGTCGCCCTCGATGTGCCACTGCGGCCCGCCGGCCTCGTCCGCCGGGGTCGATCGCTGGATCTCGTGGATGTCCAGGCTCATCGCCGTCCCCTTGAAATCGAGGTCGCCCTCCATGTCCCGGATGTCGTCGAAGACGAGCGTGGAGGGCGCGATCCAGAAGCTGAAGTGCCTCTCCGGCGGGACCGGATGCACCCAGCGGACGATGTAGTCGAGGTCGAGCAGCAGACGCGGCAGCGCGTTCTCCGAAGCACCCGGCTGCACGCAGAGCCCGTGAATGGTGACGTCGTGCCACCCCATGTCATCGAAGTCCTCGTCGCTCCAGATGCTCTTCGTCAGCCCCGACTCCGGGTGTGTGCCTGCGCTCATAACGGCATCCAAGCAGAGCCGGACGGTGAGGTCACGGAGCCATCGGCACCCGTCGGCGGCCACTGTGCTCCGCTCGACGGGTCATCACGGCACGGTTCGGGCCGATGTCCTGTGCTTGACGAGTGGAAAGCTCCTGTCGTGGCGCCCGGTGAGTGCAGGGGGCCCTGGCCGCCGACACCGTGGCCATGGCCCGGACGAGATGTCCGGCCTCGGTGCGGAACGCCTCTGCCACGTGCTGCTGGTCCCTGCCGATCAAGCTACCCGCACGGCATCGCTGCCTCGGCAGAGCCTGCCGGACCTGCCGGACCTGCCGGGCGGGCCGGGGCGCGGCCGTCCGGCGGAGGCGGGGCGGTGTTGCGGGTGTCGGAGGCGGGCGGGGCGGACCCCGACCGGATAGTGGGAGGGTCCGCCCCGGCAGCCGGCCGGCCGGAGAAGGGGAGCCGCCGCATGGCCCGTCCGTCCGCTGTGCCGCTCGACGGCTACTCGGAAGACCGTTGGAAGGCCCTGGCCGGCATGTGCGTCGCGGCCGGCATGGTCTGGCTGTCGTTCGCCGACTTCGGGGTGGCCGTCCCGACGATCTCCCGGGAACTGTCGGTCTCGCTGACGGACCTGCAATGGGCCAACAACGCGTTCAGTCTCTCCACCGGCGCGCTGGTGCTCGCCGCGGGCCGCCTGGGCGACGTCTTCGGGCGCAAGCGGATGCTGGAACTCGGCCTGCTGGTGATGGGAGCCGTTTCGCTGGCGGCGGCGTTCGCACCCGGCGTCACCGGCATGATCGTCGGCCGCGCGGCGATGGGTGTGGGCGCGGCGCTGATCCTGCCCGCGACGCTCGCCCTGATCCCGCCGATGTTCCCGCCGGACGAGCAGCCGCGGGCGTTCGGTGCCTGGATGGCGGTGGCGTGGGTCGGGCAGGCGGCCGGGCCGGCCGTCGGCGGCGTCCTGACCGGTGCCCTCGGCTGGCGGTCCACGTTCTGGATCAACGCCCCGCTGGCCCTGGTCGGCCTCTGGCTGGTGCGCCGCTCGGCCGTGGAGTCCACCGACCCCAATGCCACCCGGCACATCGACCTGCCGGGCCTCGCCACCAGCGCCCTGGCGGCGTTCTGCCTGCTGTACGGCTGCACGGCCGGACAGGAGGAGGGCTTCGACGACCCGGTGATCATTGCGCTGCTGGTGGGCTCCGTCGTCCTGGCCGCCCTCTTCGTGCTGCTGGAGAAGCGGGTGTCCGACCCGCTGGTCGATCTGTCGCTGTTCTCCTCCCGCCCGTTCTGCGGCGCCCTGGCTGCGAACTCCGTCATGAACATCGTCTTCGCCGGCGTCAGTTTCCTGCTCACCCTCTACCTCCAGGAGGTGCGCGGGTACGGACCGGTGGCGGCCGGTCTGCTGCTGCTCCCGTCCACCGCGACGATCCTGCTGCTCAACCCGGTGGGCGGCCGGGTCTCCGCCCGGCGGGGCGCCCGGCTGCCGGTGATGGCCGGCGTGCTGCTGCTCGGCGTCGGCACGCTGGTCACCGCGATCATCGGCAAGCACTACAACTACGCCATCCTCGCCGCCGGGCTCCTGGTGCTCGGGGCGGGCCTCGGCCTGATGTCGATCCCCCTCTCGGACACCGCGGTGGCCGGTCCGCCCGAGGAACTCGCGGGCACCGCCTCCGGCATGTTCAAGGTGACCAGCATGCTGGGCGGAGCCTTCGGTGTCGCGGTGACGGTCGCCGTCCAGCAGGGGGTGGAGACCAACCAGGCCGTGGACCAGGCGAAGGCAGCCGGGCTCTCCTCCCAGGACGTCCAGGAGTTGGGCAATGCCGTGACCGACTCCAAGCTGGCCTCCCAGATCCTCGCCTCGGTCGACCAGGCGACGCAGGCAGCGCTCCAGGCTGCCTTCCGTGAGGTCCAGGCCGTCGGCACCGGCCGGGCCATCGCGCTGGCCGGGCTGCTCGCCGTCGTCGCCGCATTCGCCCTCCCGCTGGTCTGGCGGCGCGAGGCCCCGGTCGGGCCCCGCGAGTGCGTCGAATCGCCGAAGGCGGCCGACGCTTCCTAATGTCGTTGTCAAGCGGTGGCGGTGACTGGCGGTGTGACCTGGTAGCACCGTCGGTCACGGATCAGGGCCCATAGGACGTTGACG
>NZ_JBHWBW010000197.1:0-13054 GCF_042735675.1 Kitasatospora sp. NPDC059571 | reverse complement strand
GACCCGTCGCCGAGAACGTCAGCGGAGCGGTGCCACCGGTCGCCGCGATCTGCAGGTTCGCCGTCCCGTTCAGCGCGGTCGTCTGGTTGCCCGGGCTGGTCACCGTCACGGCGCTGCCGGCGGGCTTGGTGAGCAGGCAGCCGGCGACGTTCAGGTCGATGGCGCGGCCGGTGCCCAGGCAGGTGGTGAACCAGTAGGTCTCCTCACCGTAGCTCTGGCCCTTGGTGACCGTCGTGGTCCCGTCGGCCGCCACCTCGCACGGGTTGTTGAGGGTGCACATGGCGCCGTCGTCGTTGCCCGTGTTGTTGATCCCGACGAGCCGGCCGCTGGCCGTGTCGACGATCGGCGAGCCGGACGTGCCGTGCGTGGTGTTGCAGCCGGAGCTGTAGCGGATCGAATCGTGCCAGGTCCACTGGTCCTCGCGCAGGGTGCCGACGAACCCGTTGACCGAGCAGTTCCAGACCTGCTTCCAGTACGACGAGGGGATGTACATCGCGGAGCCGTCGGCCGGGTGGGTGTCGCTGACGGTCAGTGCGGTGACGCCGTACTTGCTGGTGATGGAGGCGAAGGTGTCGGTCAGTTCGTAGAGGGCGACATCGGTGCCGGTCATCGTCGCGTACAGCACCTTGTCCGCGTTGACGGTGCCGAGCGAGGAGCCGGAGGCGCTGAGCAGGGTGCCGCTGCGGCTGGCCGTGGTGTTCTGGATGACCTGGCCCGCGGTGGGCATGGTCGGCAGGCAGTGGCCGTTGGTGAGCATCATCGCCCGGTCGGTGTCGACCGATGTGGGGTATCGGACGAGCGAGGCGGAGCAGTTGCTCAGCGCGATGGTGGCCGTCAGGTCGGCTGCCTGGAGGGCCTGCGCGGGCGTGGCCGCCGCGGTCAGCGTGCCCGCGGTGACCGCGACCGCGCCGAGCCCGGCGGCGAGTGCCTTGAACATGGGGTCTCCTTGTGGGGGATGTGCCGCGCGGGCGACCGGTTGCGCACGCGCGGGCCGCACGAAGCTGCCATGACCGCATCAATCGGTCAACCGTTCGGCCGGGTTGGGGGGTTGGGCGACGCCACGGCGAACGGGCCCACCCGCCCGAATCGGCCACACCCCCGTCCGGACGACTCCGCCGGTCCGGCCCGTACGGCCCGGTCGGCACACCCCTCCGCCGGGCGGGCGGAGCGCCCTCCGCCCGGATCCGCGGCGGCCCGCTGCGCTGCTCCGGGGCGGTCGACGGCCCCGCCGGGCCGAACAGCCGTGCCGGGCGGCGAGATTGGCCGGAATCCACCGGCCGCCCGGCGCCGCCCGCACTCTCCCGCGGGCCGCGGTCGGCCGTTCCGGGCCGATCGCCGGGACACCGGCCACGGGCCCTGGGAGGATGCCGGAATGGCATCACCACTGAGCAGCCAGGAGGCCTCGGACGCCGTCGGCGGCCTCGGATGGCGCTTCCTGCTGGGCACGTTGCGGACCTCCGTCCCCACCGGATCGCTGGCCGGGGCGGCCGAGGCGGCCGCCCTGGCGGTGGCGGCCTGCGGGGACGACGCCGACCGGCATCTGCGGGCGGACCTCCGGCCGGCCGGGGCCGTCCTCACCCTGCAGTCCACGGACCGGGCCGACGTGACGGCGCTGGACGTCGAGTTGGCGGGCCGGATCTCCGCCGCACTGCGCCGGGCCGGGCTGCGGACGGAGACCGGGTCCGGCCCGGACGCGCCGAGGTCGGTCCAGTTGCTGGAGGTCGGCATCGACGCGCTCGACATCGCCGCGATCAGGCCGTTCTGGAAGGCGGTGCTGGGCTACGACGACGAGGCGGGCACGGACGGCCCCGAGGCTCCGCTCGTCGACCCGGTCGGGCAGGGCCCGGCGATCTGGTTCCAGCAGATGGACCGGCCGCGCCCGCAGCGCAACCGCCTCCACTTCGACATCTGCGTCCCGCACGACGAGGCGCCCCGCAGGATCGCGGACGCACTGGCGGCCGGCGGCCGGCTGGTCTCCGCGGACGAGGCCCCGGCCTTCTGGGTGCTCGCCGACCGCGAGGGCAACGAGGCCTGCGTGACCACCTGGCAGGGCCGGGACGGCTGAGGCACCCGGCTTCCCGGGAAGCGCTCCTGACGGGTGATCGGCCGAGGGCCGGGCGTTCCCCACGCGCGACCTTAAGGGGCCCGTAAGGCTGGGCCGGGAGGGTTGACGCGTGCAGATGGTCTAGTCCATTTTGAACGAGCGGCGCCGCACACCGACCCCCCGCCCCCGCTCGCGCACCCCCACGACCCGCGCGGGCCGGCCGGGCACGTCCACGAAAGGGCACCCCCATGCCACGCCCGCTCCACCGCCGTGCCGCCGGTCGGCGCGCACGCCTCCTGCCCCTCGCCAGTGCCGCGGTGCTCGCGGCTGGCGGCCTCGCCACGCTCGCCGGCGGCGCGGACGCCGCGGCGACCAACCTGCTCGCCAACCCCGGCCTGGAGAGCGGGGCCCTGAGCCCCTGGACCTGCTCCGCCGGCACCGGATCGGTGGTCGGCTCGGGTGCGCACGGCGGCACGTACGCCCTGCGCGGCGCCGCCTCCACCAGCGACACCGCACAGTGCTCGCAGACCGTCAGCGTCCTGCCGAACACCACCTACAGCCTCTCCGCCTGGGTCCAGGGCCAGTACGTCTACCTGGGCGCCACCGGCAGCGGCGTCACCGACCCCGCCACCTGGACGCCGGGCGGCAGCAGCTGGCAGCAGCTCAGCACCAGCTTCACCACCGGCGCGAGCACCACCAGCGTCACCGTCTACCTGCACGGCTGGTACGGCCAGGGCGCCTACCTCGCCGACGACGTGGTGCTCAGCGGCCCCGGCGGCTCCACTTCGCCCTCGCCGACCGCGACGCCGACGTCCAGCCCCACCCCGACGACCAGCGCGAGCCCCACCGCGACGGCCAGCCCCACGGGCACCCAGACGCCGCCCAACGTGGCCGTCCCGGTGGCTCCGTACGTCGACATGGGCGCCTGGCCCACGCCGTCGCTGACCGCGATGGCGTCCGCCGGGAACCTCAAGTCGTTCACCCTGGCGTTCATCACCTCGGTGGGCTGCAAGGCGAGCTGGTTCAACGCCTACGACCCGCGCACGGCCTGGGCGAAGGACCAGATCGACGCCCTGCGGGCGGCCGGCGGCGACGTCAAGATCTCCTTCGGCGGCGCCTCCGGCACCGAACTGGCCCAGGCCTGCTCGACGGTGGACTCGCTGTTCGCCGAGTACGACGCCGTGGTGAACGCCTACAACCTGAAGTACGTCGACTTCGACATCGAGGGCGCGGCCGTTCCCGACACCGCCGCCAACACCCGCCGTTCGGCCGCGCTGGCCCGCCTCCAGCAGGCCCACCCGGGGCTCAAGGTGTCCTTCACGCTGCCCGTCCTGCCCGAGGGCCTGACCTCCGACGGCCTGGCCGTGGTGCAGTCCGCCCGGGACGCCGGGGTCGCCGTCGACCTGGTGAACGTGATGGCGATGGACTACAACCGGCCGTCCACCGACTACGGCACGGACGCCGTGCAGGCCGCCCAGTCGACCCACGACCAGCTCAAGGGCCTCTACCCGGCCAAGACCGACGCCCAGCTGTGGGCGATGACCGGGGTCACCCCGATGCTCGGCGAGAACGACGACCACGGCGTCTACAACCAGGCCGACGCCCAGCAGCTGGTCACCTTCGCCCAGCAGCACCACTTGGGCATGCTCGCCTTCTGGGAGCTCGGCCGGGACGCCAACGCCTGCACCGGCGCGCTCTACAAGTGCACCAACATCGGCCAGAGCCCGTACGAGTTCTCGAAGATCTTCGCGCAGTACAAGGGCTGACCGGCCCGGGCGGGGCGGCTCCACGGCCGCCCCGTCATCTTTATGACGATCTGTCACGGCCTTGGTGCTCCGTGCCCGGGTGCTCGACCTCACCGGCCCGGTCCTGCCGGCGGCCCTCGCCTCCGGCCCGCTGCCCTCCGGCAGCACCCTCGGCATCCTCACGGTGCCCGCGCCCGCCCGGTGACCTGCCCGGCCGCACCGGCCACCCCTGCCCGGTCTGCGGTTATTCGGTTCCGGACGGGTCGCGCCGCTCGCTAGGCTCCCGGAACCGCCCACGGCAGGGCGGACCGGCCGTCCGCGGGGCGGCCCGGCAACCCGCCCGGCGGCCCGTCCGCCGGCGCGCCCGACCCCCGTGAACGGAGGGGCCATGCCGCTGCACACCGAGCCGTCCGAGGACGAGCTGGAAGCGTACGAGCGGACGGTGGAGCGGCTGCGGCAGCTCGCGGTGGACCACCCGGCCCGGATACGCGCCGAGCGGCTCGCCCAGGTCTTCGTGCGGGAGGGCCGCCACCGCCGCCGGAAGATCAGCCTGAACGAGGCCCGGATGGCCGACGGCGCCCTGATCGCCGCCACCGCCACCGGCGCCACCGACCGCCGGGAGGACGCCCCGCTCACCGTGCCCGCCGGGCCGGCCCGGATCGGCGACCTGATGCGCAGCCAACGGTGCTATGTCTGCAAGTCGACATACCGTCAGGTGAATGCCTTCTACCACCGGCTCTGCCCGACCTGCGCCGCCGACAACACGGCACGCCGCGCCCTCGCCACCGACCTGCGCGGCCGGCGCGCCCTGCTCACCGGCGGCCGGGTGAAGATCGGCTTCCAGCTCGCGCTGATGATGCTGCGCGACGGCGCCGAGCTCACCGTCACCAGCCGCTTCCCGGCCGACACCGTCCGCCGGTTCCGCGCCGCCCCCGGCAGCGAGGCCTGGTGGGACCGGCTCCGGGTGGTCGGCATCGACCTCCGCGACCCGCGCCAGGTGCTCGGCCTCTGCGACGACCTGCTCGCCGAGGGACGGCCGCTCGACATCCTGGTCAACAACGCCGCCCAGACCATCCGCCGCGGCCCGGAGGCCTACGCGCTGCTGGCCGACGGCGAGCGGGGCGCCCTGCCGGCCGGCTCGGACGTGCTGCTCGCCCCGGGCTTCCGGCCGATGCCCGCACTCACCCCGGCCTGGCCGGCGGCCGCCCTGGAGTCCGCCGCGCCGCCGGCCGGCCCGCGGCTGCCCGCCCCCCGCGCCCCGGAGGCCGACGAGGCCGGCCTGCTGCCGGACACCGCCGCCGCCAACTCCTGGTCGGCCCGGCTCGGTTCGCTCGACCCCGCCGAGGTGCTGGAGACCCAGCTGGTCAACGCGCTGGCCCCGGCCCTGCTCTGCGACCGGCTGCTGCCGCTGCTCGCCGCCTCGCCCAACCCCGCCCGCTACATCGTCAACGTGACCGCGGTGGAGGGCCGGTTCGCCGTCCGCAACAAGACCGCGCGCCATCCCCACACCAATATGGCCAAGGCCGCGCTCAACATGCTGACCCGCACCAGCGCGGCCGAACTCGCCGCCCGCGGAATCCACATGTGCGCCGTCGACACCGGGTGGATCACCGACGAGAACCCGGCCCCGCTCAAGACCCGGATGGCCGCCGCCGGCTTCCGCACCCCGTTGGACGTGGTCGACGGCGCGGCCCGGATCTACGACCCGATCGTCCGCGGCGAGGCCGGCGCACCGGTCTCCGGCGTCTTCCTCAAGGACTACCGCGAGGCCGCCTGGTGAGCCCGCGGGCCGGGGCCGGCGGAAATCCGGTGGGAGGCGCGGCAGCGGCACGGCCACAATGACGCCATGCCACAGCTCGCCGACCACCTGCTCGCCGGCCTCGACCCGCTCTCCTTCCCCGAGCGAGGGCGGCAGGTCGCCCGGACCGCCCGCGACCTCGCCGCCCGCGGCAGGCTCCCGCAGCTGCTCGCGGAGCTGGAGGAGGCCGGGCCGTTCGGCCGCCGACTGGCCGCGCTCGCCGCATCGGCCGGACGCGACACCGGCCACCTCGCCGCACGGCTGACCGACCCCGACCCGACGGTCCGCGGGTACGCCATGCGCGCCGCCCGTACCCAGCCGCTGCCCGACGAGGCCGTCGAGGCGGCCTTCGCGGACGCCTCCGGCGCCCAGCGCCGGGAGCTGGCCCGGGTGATCCGGTACGGCCGCCGGCAGCAGCTCGCCGAACGGCTGGTCGAGCGGCTGCGCACCGAACGGGGCGACGCCGAGGCGGCCCGGCTGCTCTCCGCCTGCTCCCCCGAATTCGTCGCCCGGATGCTGCCCGAACTCGCCCACGCGGCACCGCTCGCCGCGCTCGCCGGACGCTTCCCGGACGCCGTCCTGGACCACCTGGAGCAGACCCTCACCGACCATCCCGAGACGCTGCGGCTCGGCCGGTGGCCCGCCCTCTTCGACGCACTCGGCGCGGCGGCCCGCTCCCGCCCCGAACGGGTGCTCGCCCTGCTGGAGCGGTTCGGGCCCGACCTGCCGCTGCGCACCGGCCACTTGGCCCCGCTGGCCGCCGCGGACCCCGGGCGCACCGCCCGGCTGCTCGCCGACCCGCGGCGCGGCCCGGCCGGGCCGTACGCGGCGCCGCCCTCGGCCGGTGTGCTGCGCCGCCTGGTACGCGCCGACCCGGCCTCGCTCGCCGCCCTCGGCCGCCACTGGGTGGCCGCACCGCGCTGCTTCGCCGCCCTGCTCCGGGCGGTTCCGCCCGGACGGCGCGATGCCTTCCTCGACCGGGTGTACGCCGGGGCGCAGCTGCGCGCGGCCGATGCCGCGCTGCTGCTGCCGCTCTTCCCGCACGCGCGCCGGCATGCCGAGGCACGGCGGCGGGTCGCCCTGCTGCGCACCGAGGGCCGCGGCTGGGCCGAGATCTCGGCCCTGCTCGCGCACCTGCCGGCCGCGGAGGCCCGGCCGGACCTCCTGGCCGCGCTCGGCCGCCCGGACGCCGACGACCGGGCGGCGGCCTGGCGGGCCCTGTTCGCCAACGCGGCCGGATCCGCCGACCCGGCCGCCGTCCAGGACGCGCTCGATCTGCTGCCGCGGCTGCGCAACGAGCAGGACCCGGTCCGCTGCGCGGCCCTGACCGCGCTCGCCGAGGTGCCCGCCCGGCTGCTCACCCCGGCGGCCGTGCCGGTGCTCGACGCGGCAGTGCTGGACGCCGTCCGGGCCCGCGACTGCTCGTACCAGACCCGCAGCGCCCTGCAGCGCCTGGTCTGCGAGGTGCTGCGCGAGCACGCCGCCGGCGGCGTGACGGCGCTGGTGGAGTGGGCGCTGCGGAGCATCCGGGAGGTGGTCGGGCACACCGGCTCCGTCGGGCTGGGGCGGCTGGACCACCGGCTGCGGCGGGGCCAGGAGCACGCCGTGTTCGCGACGCTCCGGCCGTGGCTGGAGACCCTGGGCGACACGGCGGACCACTGGCTGCTGTTCGCCCTCGCCCGCGGCCTCGGCCGACGCGCCCGCCACCTCCCCGGGCTGCAGGAACTCCTCTTGCAGGCACTGCAGTTCGGTTCGGACGGCGACTTCGCCACGGCCGCGGAACTCTGGCTGGACGACCCGCGCACCCGCGGCGAGCGGGTTGCCGTGATCCTCGAACTCGAGCAGTCCGCCGCCGTGCTGGCACCGGTGCTGGCCGTGCTGGCGGACCGCCGCACCGACCTGCTCGACCCGCTGCTCGCGCCGACGCCGCCGTACGGGCGCTTCCTGCGGCACCCGCACCGGGCCGAGCTGCCCCCCACCCGGTCCGCACCGCGCTGGTTGCCGCGCCAGCAGGAGGCCGCCGCACGGCTCGCCGCCGCGGCCGCCGCGGACCCCACCCAGCCGCTGTACCGGCGGGCCGCCGCCGTCCAGGCCGCGGCGCTGATACCGGAGTTCGGGCTCGCGGTCGTCCGCGCCCACCTGGACTCCCCCGAGATCGTCCTCGCCGAGGCGGCGCTCGCCGCCCTGGCCCGCACGGACCGGCCCGCCGACGCGCTGCCCGAACTGCTGGCCCGCGCGGGCGGCGACCGGGCCCGGGTCGCGATGTACGCCGCCGCCCGGGCGGCCCGGTTCACCGCGCCCTCGGTGCTCGCCGAGCGCCTCGGCCCTCTGCTGGCCCGGGTGGAGGGCAGCAAGGTGACCAGCCGCAAGGAGGTCGTCCGGCTGGCCGCCGAGCACCTGCCGCCCGCGGTCGCCGCCGAACTGCTGGTCACCGCCTACCGTGCGCCCGGGCAGCACCGCGACGTGCAGGCGGCGGTGGTCGCCCTCGCCGCCGCGCTGCCGGCGACCGAGGCGCTCTGGGAGCTGCTCGCCGAGGCCGCCGAGCAGGGGCCGCCCGCGATCCGCCGTGCCGTCCTGCGGGCCGCCCCGCAACTGGTCCCCGAGGCCCGACGCGCCCGCTACGCGCGGCTGGTGGGCACGGTGGCCGCCTCGACGGACCCCGAGGTCGCCGGCCCGGCGCTCGCCGCGCTGCCGTCCTGGTGCCAGTGGGCCCCGGAGACCGCCGAGACGGCCCGACGATCCGTCACCGACTTCGAGGTACGGGGTGGTTGGCGGGCCGCCGCCCAGGCGGTCACGGCCATCGCCTCGTCCGGGCTGCCGCACCCGCTCGGCGGCGCGGCCCCCGGCAGCCTGCTGCACCGCACCCTCACCGAACTGGCCGCCGCCGCCCGCCGGGACGCGCCGGACGCGGCGGCCGACCGGGACCTGCCGGCCCGCCGCCGGCTGGCCGTCCTCGCCGGCCTCCCGGCCGACGACCGCCACCGCCCGCTGCTGCCGGGCGTGGCGGACCTGCTCGCCGCAGAGCCCGACCTGGCCGGGACGAGGGCCGCGGTGCTGCGGCGGCTGGTCGACCCGGCGGACGGGCCGAAGGCCCTGGCCACCGCCCTCGACGTGCTCGCCGATGCGCACCGCGGCCGTCCGGCCGCGGCCGCGCTGACCGCCGAGGCACTGCGCCGGGAGCAGGCGCACGGTTCGGTGCCGCCGGAGGGGACGGCGCAGGCACTGGCCGGGGCGGCCGGCCGGGACGGCGAGGGCGGCGCGGCCGCGGGGCTGTTCGCGGTGGCGCTGGCCGCCGCGGCCGGGGAGCGCCTCGGCTGGCCGCAGGAGTGGCGCGGGCTGCTGCGCGGGCTGCGCCGCCACCCCTCGGCGGACGTCCGCGAGTACGCCCTCGCGGTCGCCGTGCACCGGGAGTGACCTGCGGCCGGGCCGTCCGACGCGCAGTGCCGAAAGCGCACGGCTGCCACGCGGACGGCCCCGGCGGACTAGGATCGATCAATGACGGACACCACGGACAGAACAGGGGAACTCGCGGACCTCGCGGCCCGGTTCCCGCACCTGCACGCCCCGCAGCGCTGGGCCTGGGGCGGTATCGACGCACAGTTCTCGGTGGAGCTGCCGCCGGACGGACTCATCACCAACATCCATGTGGTGGGCTTCACGGACGGCGGCGTGGTGCTCTGCCGGGATGCCCGCGGGCACTGGTTCCTGCCGGGCGGCACCCGCGAGGCCGCCGAGTCGGTCGAGTCCTGTCTCGTCCGGGAGTTGCGCGAGGAGGCCGGTGCCCGGCTGGTGGGGGAGCCGGTCTGGATCGGCGCCCACCGGGCCGTCACCGACCACCCGGAGCCGTACCGGCCGTGGCAGCCGCACCCCGAGAAGGCCTGGCTGTGGGGCTGGGCCGACGTGGTGGTCGACTCCACCCCGACCAACCCCGACGACGGCGAACAGGTGGTCGAGGTACGGGCGATGGACCCGGCGGAGGTCCAGCGGCTGCTGGTGCGCGGCCGCGAGCCGTGGTGGGGCGAGCTGGTGGCGCTGGCCGTGGAGTCGCGCGCCCGGCGGGACTCGTCGGACAGGCCCTAACCCAGGGCCACCGCCTGGGCGGTGACCGGGACGAGGCAGCGCTGCTCGCTGCAGGCGCCGTAGCTGAGCACCGCCTCGGCCTGACCCGGGCCGGTGCTGCGGACGGGGAGGGTGATGGTCACCGGGCCGTCCGGGTACACCGGCAGCAGGACGCCGAGCGCGGTCGGGCTGACCGTGCGCAGCGGGCGGTCGGCGGTCGGGGCGCCGTCGGCCGCGAGGACGCCGCGGACGGCGAGCCGGGTGGGGATGCCGAGGCCGCCGACCCCGCCGTCGGGCAGGTCGAGGCTGTAGAGGTGGAAGCCCGGCTCCTGCGGGGTGAAGGTGGCGCGCAGCTGCCGCGCGGCGGCGCCGGCCGCGTCCAGCCGCAGCTCGACGGTGACCCCGCCGCCCGAGTAGCGGGCGGTGGCGGCCGGCTCCGCGCCGCTCGGGGCGGCGCAGCCGAGCGGCAGCGCGAGCACGGCGGCGAGCACCGCCGCCCGCCGCGGACCCCGGGTCACTTCACGGACCAGCGCCCGAGGAAGCCGGCCACCGCGGCCGGGTCCATGGTGCGGGCGTTGGAGAAGGAGCCGTCGTTGGTGGTGGTGCGGATCTTGCCGTCCGGGGCGAGCACCACCAGCGCGGGGATGCCGCTGGTCTGCAGGTTGACGTACCGGGCGGCGAGGTCGAGGTTGTGGTCGAAGCGGCCGACGTCGACGGCGACCACCCGGTAGTCGGTGCGGAGCAGCGGCGCCACCGCGGGGGCGTGGAAGAGCTTGTCGAGCACCTGGCAGTCCGGGCACCAGTCGGCGCCGAAGTCGAGCAGCACCTGGCGGTGGTCGGCGGCCGACGCCTTGAGGGCGGCCCGGATGTCGGCGGCGGCGTCGCGGTGGGCGTCGTAGCCGGTCGGGATCGGGTCGGCGGACGGCGCGGCGGCGGACGCGGACGGGCTCGGCGCGGCGGCCGGGGCGGAGGCGGCGGACGGCGCGGCCGATGCGGCCGCGGCGGCGGGGGGGGCGGCGGCCGGGCCGGCCCCGGCCGCACCGGGTGCGGCGGGAGGTGCGACCGTCACGGTGACCTGGGCCGCCGGGCTCGCCGCGGGCGCGGACGGGCCGCCCGCGAAGGCGGCGACGGCGCTCGCCACCGCGGCGGCGGCACTGACCACGCCGGCCAGCGCACCCCAGACCTTGGCCCGCGAGCGCGACGGGGCCGGCTGCGGGACGGGCGGCCACGGGGGCGGCGCCGGGGGCTGCGGGTACGGCCACGACGGACCGTTCGGCGGCAGGTGCGACGGCTGTTGCATGGGGCTCCCCCGACTCGTACCGGCGTCCGCCGGCAGGCCCGCTCCCCCGCCGGACGACCGGATGCTAGCAACCGGGGGCCCTGCCGCACCGGTGATCGGCGGGACCGGCCGCTACCGGCCGGGGGCCGCCAGGCCGTAGAGCAGGCGGCAGCGGTCGGCGGCGTAGCGGGTCTCCACGACCCGGACGGGCCCGCGGTGGTCGCGGGTGACCCGGGTCTGCACCAGCAGCGGCACGCCGGGACCGATCTCGAACCAGGCGGCCTCCTCAGGACCGGGCATCCGCGCCACCAGGTGGTCGACCGCGGTGCGCTCGGCGCGGCCGATCGCCGCCAGCACCGTCTCGTCCCCGCCGGGCACCGCCTCGGGCTCCATCAGCGGCGTGCCGGCGGCCAGGCCGGCCCGGTAGTGGCTCTCCTCGATGGAGTAGGGCTCACGGTCCATCAGCCGCAGCTGGCGGCGGACCACCACGGCCTCGCCGGGCCGCAGGCCGAGCAGGTCGGCGATGTCGGACCGGGCCCGGACGACGAGCATCTCGAAGTCGGCCGCCAGCCGCCGCCCGGCCGCCGCGGCCTCCTCGGCGTAGACCCGGGTGGGCGCGTCCAGGCAGTCGGACCCGGCGGCGGCCGGCGGGCCGAAGACCCGGTGGTCCAGCAGCGGCTGCTGCTTGAGGTACGTGCCCTTGCCCTGGAGCCGGACGAGGCGGCCCTCGTTGACCAGGACGTCGACGGCGAGGCGCACGGTGTTGCGGGCCACGCCGTAGTGCAGCTCCAGCTCCGTCTCGACCGGGAGCTGGGCGCCGCCCTGCCACTCGCCGGATTCGATCCGGCGGCGGAGGTCGGAGGCGAGGCGCTGGTACTTGGGCGCGGGGACGCCGGCTCGGGGGATCGTCACCCGAGTGAATGTAGCCATTCGGCTTGCGCCATTTCAGCTAAACCGGCCAATATTGCCCACGATCGGGGATTGCGGGATCGATCCGCTCCACGTCGCGTCCAGTCGTTCGGCGACACGGTCCCCGGATTTCCGGCACGGTATTCCACCACGCACACCCGGGGGCGGCGCATGCCCGTCAGCAGTACTTCGCGACAGTCCGACGCCCGCCAGGACGGGCTCGACCGCACCGACTCCTCCGGCGCCGAGCGCCGCCCCGGCCGCGTGCTCGCGGCCGCCGAGCGCGGTGCCTGGTCCGCCTCGGCGAGCTTCCCCCCGCAGCCGGCCAACGTCGCCCGGGCCCGCCGGCTGACCCGCACGGCGCTGGCCGCCTGGGGCGCCGCGCACGTCGCGGACAGTGCCGAGCTCCTGGTGTCGGAGCTGGTCACGAACGCCCTGCGGTACGGGCGGGGCGCCGTCTCGCTCGCCCTGACGCTGACCGACGGGATGCTGCAGATCTCGGTCTCGGACTTCGGCCGGGGCGTTCCGACGCTGCGGGCGGCCGGGGACGACGAGACCGGCGGCCGGGGGCTGGCCCTGGTGACCGCGCTCTGCGAGCGCTGGACGGTGACCACCCGGCTGAGCGGGAAGACCGTGAGCTGCTGGCTGGAGCTGCGGTAGCGCAACCGGCCGAGGAGCCGGCAATCCGGTCACATCATCCGATCGTGAGATTGCAGAATCAGACGGATACGATCCGGAATTAACGGCAGGACCACGCGAAAAAGTGCCCCTATGGTTTTCGTCAACCGGTGGCGGCGGTCGGAGGTTGGTAGAGAGTCCCGTCGCGGAGCATGGCAAAGAGGACGTCGATGCGGCGGCGGGCGAGTGCGACGAGGGCTGCGACGTGGTGCTTGCCCTCGCGTCGCTTCCGGTCGTAGTAGGCGCGTGACTCGGGCTGGGACAGGGATGCGAACGCGGCGAGGTAGAAGGCCCGCTTGAGCTGCTTGTTTCCCCTCCGGGAGGGGTGCTCGCCGCGGATCGACGACCCGGAGGCGCGGGTGACGGGCGCCAGGCCGGCGTAGGCAGCCAGGTGGCCGGCGGTCGGGAAGGCGCGGGCGTCGCCGACGTCGACGAGGATCCGGGCGGCGGTCCTGACCCCGATGCCGGGCATCGAGGTCAGGACCGGGGAAAGAGGGTGGGCCTCCAGTAGTTCCTCGATCCTCGCGGCGAGGAGTCTGCGC
>NZ_JBHWBW010000196.1:0-13122 GCF_042735675.1 Kitasatospora sp. NPDC059571 | reverse complement strand
AGCGCAAGATCGCACTCACCGTTGCGCAGCGCCTGCACCGCCAGGTGCAGCGCCACCAGCGACGCCGAGCACGCCGTGTCCACCGACACCGCCGGCCCCTCAAGACCGAAGGTGTAGGAGAGACGGCCGGAGATGACGCTCGTCGCCGTACCGGTCAGCCGGTGCCCCTCGGCACCTTCCTGGCCCTCGGTGAGGAGGGAGATGTAGTCCTGGCCGTTGGTGCCGACGAAGACTCCGGCCTGGCTGCCGCGGAGCGAGGCCGGGTCGATGCCCGCCCGCTCGAAGGCCTCCCAGGAGGTCTCCAGCAGCAGGCGCTGCTGCGGGTCCATGGCGGTCGCCTCGCGCGGCGAGATGCCGAAGAACGCGGCGTCGAAGCGGGTGGCGTCCTGCAGGAACGCGCCCTTGCGGGTGTAGACCTTGCCCAGCTTGTCGGGGTCGTCGTCGAAGAGCGAGTCCAGGTCCCAGCCGCGGTCGGTCGGGAAGTCGACCACCGCGTCACCGCCGGCCACGAGCAGCTGCCACAGCTCCTCCGGCGAGCGGACCCCGCCCGGGAAACGGCAGGCCATCGCCACGATGGCGATCGGATCGTCGTCCACGGCCGTCACGACGGTGGAGGGCGCCGGGAGTGACGGCTGGAGGCCGAGCAGTTCGGTGGTGAGGTGGTCGGCGAGGGCGGCGGCCGACGGGTAGTCGAAGACCAGCGTCGCCGGCAGGCGCAGCCCCGTCGCCGCGTTGAGCCGGTTGCGCAGGTCAACGGCGGTCAGCGAGTCGAAGCCCAGCTCCTTGAACGCCCGGCCCGCCTCCACCGCCTCCGCCCCGGCATAGCCGAGGACGGCAGCCACCTGGCCCCGGACGACGTCCAGCACGGCGCGGTTGCGCTCGGCGGACGACAGTCCGGCGAGGCGCTGCCCCAGCGAGGAGCCGCCTGCGGTCGGGGAGGCAGTCGACTGCCCGGCCCCAGCCGCGGCGTTCAGCTCCCGGACCTCGGGAATCTCGGCGAAGAGCCGGCCCGGACGAACGGCCTCGAACTCG
This sequence comes from Kitasatospora sp. NPDC059571, assembly GCF_042735675.1. Taxonomy (NCBI): domain Bacteria; kingdom Bacillati; phylum Actinomycetota; class Actinomycetes; order Kitasatosporales; family Streptomycetaceae; genus Kitasatospora; species Kitasatospora sp. NPDC059571. Next base: position 12,090 of record NZ_JBHWBW010000196.1, on the reverse strand, counting down.
GCGGCCAGCCGCTCCCAGACGATGTCCGCGACGGTCAGGGCGATGTCGCCCTGGTCGAGCGCGTGCTGCAGGGCCGAGATCGCCAGCGCGGGGGCCATACCGACGACACCGTCACGGCGCAGCCGATCGGCAATAACCTCCTCGGTGGCGAGCCCGGCCTCGGCCCAGGCACCCCAGGCGATCGAGGTGGCGGGCAGCCCGTCCGCCCGGCGCTGCTCCGCGAGCGCGTCGAGATAGGCGTTGGCCGCGGCGTAGTTGCCCTGGCCGGCACTGCCGACCGAACCCGCCATCGAGGAGAACAGCACGAACGCCGACAGGCCATGCCCGGCCGTCAGCTCGTGCAGATTCCGAGCCGCCTCAACCTTCGGACGAGCCACCGACGCGAACCGCTCCCCGGTCAGACCGTCGACCACACCGTCGTCCAGCACACCCGCCGTGTGGAACACCGCCGACAGCTCGAACTCCGCCAACAGCGCCGCCAGCGCCTCGCGGTCGGCCACATCACACGCCGCCACCGTCACCGCGACACCGAGCTCGGACAGCTCGTCCCGCAGCTCGGCCGCACCCGGCGCATCCAGGCCCCGACGACTCGTCAGCACCAGATGCTCCGCACCGCCCCGGGCCAGCCAACGCGACACCTCCGCACCCAGCGCACCCGTACCACCCGTCACCAGCACCGTCCCCGACGGCGACCACGACGAGCCCTCACCACGCGGCGCACGCACCAGACGACGCGCGAACACACCCGACGCACGGACCGCGAGCTCGTCCTCGCCACCGTCGGCCAGCACGGCGGCCAGGCGGCCCAGCAGGCGGTCGTCGAGCACCTCCGGCAGGTCGATGAGACCGCCCCACCGCTCGGGGTGTTCGAGTGCCACCACCCGGCCCAGACCCCACACCTGTGCCTGCACCGGATCGGCCACCCGCTCCGACCGGCCCGTCGCCACCGCACCACGCGTCACACACCACAGCGGCGCATCGACACCGGCATCACCCAGCGCCTGCACCAGCGTCAGCGTCGCCACCGGACTGCCCGCCGCAAGCAGCGAGACCACACCGGAGAACCGGGCACCGTCCGCAAGGAGTGCCTGCAACTCCTCGGCCACCGAGGAGCGGTCGGCGGCGGCGCCGTCCAGCTCGTACCGGCGCACCTCCACCCCGCGTGCGGCGAACATGCCCTCGACGGCAGCGACGACGCCGTCGTCTCCGCCGCCGGCCGGCACGGCCACGAGCCAGATGCCGGACGGCACGCCGGAGCCGAGATCGGCCACCGGCTTCCAACTGTCCCGGTAGCGCCAGCCGTCGACGGTGTTCCGGTCGCGGTTCTGGCGGCGCCAGGCGGAGAGGGCCGGGAGGACCTCGCTCAGCGGGCGGTCGGCGTCGAGTTCCAGGGCCACCGACAGTGCGTCGACGTCTCCGCTCTCGACGGCCTCCCAGAAGCGGGCGTCCACGGCATCGACCGGCGTCCTGGCAACCGCCACCGAACTGACCGACTCGAGCCAGTACTTCTCGCGCTGGAAGGCGTAGGTCGGGAGTTCGACCGTCCGAGCGCCGCGACCGGCCAGCATACCCGGCCAGTCGACCTTCAGCCCGCGGACGTGCGCCTCGGCGAACGAGGCGAACAGCCTCTCCGGGCCGCCCTCACCACGGCGCAGCGTCCCGAAGGCCGCCGCACTCCGACCGGCCGCCTCCGCAGCGTCCTGCACCGCCATCGCGAGCACCGGGTGGGCGCTGACCTCGATGAACGTGCCGAAGCCGTCCGCGAGAAGGGTGTCCACCGCCTCGGCGAAACGGACGGTGGTACGGAGGTTGGTGTACCAGTACTCGGCGTCCATGCCGGAGCCGTCGACCAGCTCGCCGGTCACGGTGGAGAACACCGGCACCGATCCGGCCTGCGGCCGGACCTCCCCGAGCACCTCCAGCAGCTCCGTACGGATCGACTCCACCTGCGCGGAGTGCGAGGCGTAGTCCACCGGGATGCGGCGGGCCCGGATGCCGTCGGCCTCGCAGGAGGCCAGCAGCTCCTCCAGCGCGGCCGGCTCACCGGAGACCACGACCGCGGACGGGCCGTTCACCGCCGCCACCGAGACCCGGGCGTCATTGCCGATCCGCTCACGCACCTGCTCCACCGGCAGGGCAACCGACACCATGCCGCCCAGACCCGCCAGCCCACCGGCGATCGCCCGACTGCGCAGGGCCACCACGCGTGCGCCGTCCTCCAGCGTCAGCACACCCGCCACCACCGCAGCCGCGATCTCACCCTGCGAATGACCGACCACCACGCCCGGCTCGACACCGGCCGCCCGCCACACCTCCGCGAGCGAGACCATCACCGCCCACAGCACCGGCTGCACGATGTCCACGCGGTCCATCCAGGCATCGCCGTCGACGCCCCGGACGACGTCGAGCAGCGACCAGCCGTCCGCGAACGGCGCCAACACCGCTCCGCACTCCGCCATCCGACCGGCGAACACCGCCGAGGAGTCGAGTAGTTCAACCGCCATCGCGGCCCACTGCGAGCCCTGACCCGGGAAGACGAACGCCACTCGACCCGCCGAGCCGCTGACACCCCGGACCGCACCCGGTAGGTCCGCCGCCAGCGCCTCCAGCCCCGCCACGGCACCGGCACGGTCGCCCCCCACCACCACCGCCCGGTGCTCGAACGCCGCCCGCGACGCCACCAGCGAGTGACCCAGGTCGGCCAGGTCGAGGCCTGGCTGCTCGTTCAGGAGGGCCAGCAGGCGGGCCGCCTGGCCCTGGAGGGCCTTCTCGTTCTTCGCCGACAGCACCAGCGGCACGGCCGGGCTCTCGTCATCGGCGGCGGTCGAAGGCTCGACCGCCTCCGGCGCGTACTCGAGGATGGTGTGGGCGTTGGTGCCGCTGATGCCGAAGGAGGACACCGCCGCACGACGCGGACGGCCGGTCTCCGGCCAGGCCCGCCGCTCGGTCAGCAGCTCCACCGCACCCGCCGACCAGTCGATCTTCGCGGACGGCTCACTCACGTGCAGCGTCTGCGGCAGCACACCGTGCCGCATCGCCATCACCATCTTGATGATCCCGCCCACACCTGCGGCGGCCTGCGTGTGGCCGATGTTCGACTTCAGCGAACCCAGCCACAACGGCTGCTCGGCCGAACGCTCACGCCCGTAGGTGTTCAGCAGCGCCTGCGCCTCGATCGGGTCACCCAGCGTCGTACCCGTACCGTGCGCCTCCACCGCATCGACCTGATCCGACGCCAGACCGGCATTCGCCAGCGCCTGACGAATCACCCGCTGCTGCGACGGACCGTTCGGCGCGGTGAGGCCGTTCGACGCACCGTCCTGGTTGACGGCGGAGCCGCGCACGACCGCCAGAACCTGGTGGCCGTTGCGGCGGGCGTCGGAGAGACGCTCCACGAGCAGCATGCCGACGCCTTCGCCCCAACCGGTGCCGTCGGCGTCCGCCGAGAATGCCTTGCACCGGCCGTCGGCCGACAGGCCGCGCTGGCGGCTGAAGTCGACGAAGGTCTCGGGCGTCGCCATCACGGTGACACCGCCGGCCAGCGCCATCGTGCACTCGCCCTGGCGCAGCGCCTGGACCGCCCAGTGCAGGGCCACCAGCGACGACGAGCAGGCGGTGTCGACCGTGACCGCCGGACCCTCCAGCCCGAACGTGTAGGCGACCCGACCGGAGGCGATGCTGCCCGAGACGCCGGTGCCGAGGTAACCCTCCACACCCTCGGGGAGTTCGCCGATCCCGGTGGCGTAGTCGTGGTACATCACGCCGGCGAAGACGCCGGTCCGGCTGCCGCGCAGCGTCGCCGGGTCGATGCCGGCCCGTTCCACGGCCTCCCACGAAGTCTCCAGCAGCAGGCGCTGCTGCGGGTCCATGGCGAGGGCCTCGCGCGGCGAGATGCCGAAGAACTCCGGGTCGAACAGGCCTGCGTCGTGCAGGAAGCCGCCCTCACGGGCGTAGGTGGTGCCCTGGTGGTCCGGGTCCGGGTGGTAGAGGCCGTCGAGGTCCCAGCCGCGACCGGTCGGGAAGCCGGAGATCGCGTCACCGGCACCGAGGACCAGGCGCCACAGGTCCTCGGGCGATTCGACCCCACCCGGGTAGCGGCAGGCCATGCCGACGATCGCGATCGGCTCGTCGTTCGCGGCCGCCACCGGCCGGGCGGCGCCCGCGCCGGCCGCGGTGGCGTGCTCGTCCGCGTCGTCGCCGAGGAGTTCGGCGAGCAGGAAGGAGGCGAGAGCGCCCGGCGTCGGGTAGTCGAAGACCAGGGTGGCGGGCAGGCGCAGGCCGGTCGCCCCGTTGAGTTCGTTGCGCAGCTCAACGGCGGTCAGCGAGTCGAAGCCCAGCTCCTTGAACGCCCGCGCGGACTCCACCGCACCCGCGTCGGCGTAGCCGAGCACGGCGGCGACCCGGGCGCGGACCAGGCCGAGCAGGGTCTCCTCCCGGTCGGCGGTGGACGGCTGGGCCAGCAGGCGGACGACCAGGTCGGAGCCGCCCGCCGACGCCCCGGCGCGGGCGGCCCGCCGGGTCGGGACCCGGACCAGGCCCCGCAGCAGGGCGGGCAGGGTGCCGGCCGCGGCCTGGGCACGCAGGGCCGCCAGGTCCAGACGCATCGGGACGAGTGCAGCGCCGCCGGTGGCAGTGGCCGCGTCCAGCAGCGCGAGGCCCTCGGCCGAGCCGAGGCCGTGGATCCCGCCGCGGCTCATCCGCTGAACATCCACCGCGTCGAGGCTGCCGACCATGCCACTGCTGTCGGCCCACGGGCCCCAGGCGAGTGAGGTGGCGGGCAGTCCCGCGGCGCGGCGGCGGGCGGCGAGGGCGTCGAGGAAGACGTTCGCGGCCGCGTAGTTGCCCTGGCCGGGGCTGCTGAGGGTGCCCGCGGCGGAGGAGAAGAGGACGAAGGCGGTGAGCGGGTGGTCGGCGGTCAGCTCGTGCAGGGCGAGCGCAGCATCGACCTTCGGGCGGAGAACGGTGTCGATCCGCTCGGGGGTGAGCGCGGTGACGATGCCGTCGTCAAGGACGCCGGCCGTGTGGACGACACCCGAGAGCTCGTGGCCGGCGAGCAGCGCGCCCAGCGCGTCCCGATCCGCCACGTCGCACGCGGCCGTCGTGACGGCGGCACCGGCCTCCGTCAGCTCGGCGACCAGCTCCGCCGCGCCCGGCGCCTCAACACCACGCCGGGAGACCAGCAGCAGGCTCCGCACCCCGTGCTCGGCCACCAGGTGACGGGCCACCAGCCCGCCCAGCAGACCCGACGCACCCGTCACCAGGACGGTGCCGGACGGACCGAAGACCGGGGCGGCCTCCTCCGGGGACGCCTGCGCCCGGGCCAGGCGCGGCACCTGGATCGCACCGCCGCGTACGGCGAGTTCCGGCTCGCCGGCCGCCAGCGCTGCGGAGAGCGCCTCACGGGAGAAGTCGCCGCCGTCGAGGTCCAGCAGGACGAGACGGTCGGGGTTCTCCCCCTGGGCCGAACGCACCAGGCCCCAGACCGGGGCGTGCACCAGATCCTCGACCTCGGCGCCGACCGCCCCGCGGGTCACCAGGACCAGCCGCGCAGCCGCGAACCGCTCGTCCGCCAGCCACTCCTGCACAGTCGCGAGCACCCCGTGCAGGGCCTCGCGCACGGCCGCGGCCGTCTCCTCGGCCGCATCGACCGGCTCCAGCGCCAGGAACACCGCATCCGGAACGGCCAGGCCGCCGTCGACCGCCGCACCCAGCGCCGCCAGATCCACGAACGGCTCCGCACCGAAACCACCGCCACCGAGCACCGCCCACCGGCCCGCCGGCGCCTGGGACACCGGCAACGCCGTCCACTCCACCCGGTACAGCGACTCGACGAAGCCACCGCGCGCACTGCGCACCTGGTCCTCCGAGACCTCGCGGGAGACCAGGGTCTCCACCGCGGCCACCGGGCGGCCGGTCTCGTCCGCCAGCAGCAGCGAGGCCGTGTCCTGCCCGGCCTCAGAGAGGCGCAGGCGCAGGGCGGTCGCACCGGCGGCGTAGAGGGTGACGCCGTTCCAGGAGAACGGGATGCGGGCCCGCCGGGGACCGTCCGCGGCCCCGCCCTCCGCAATGTCCAGGCCGAGGGCGTGCAGCGCGGCGTCGAGCAGCGCCGGGTGCAGTCCGTACTGCTCGGCGTCCTCGTGGGCGCTCTCCGGCAGCCGGATCTCGGCGTACGTCTCGCCGTCGTGCCGCCAGGCGGCGCGCAGGCCCTGGAACACCGGCCCGTAGCCGAACCCGGCCGCAGCCAGGCGCTCGTACAGGTCGTCGACCGGCACCGGCACCGCGCCGTTCGGCGGCCACTCGGCCAGATCGAAGGCGGGCGCGGCAGCCGTGCTGCCGGGCGCGAGCACACCGGTGGCATGCCGCGTCCAGAGCTCACCGTCCGCGGCGTCCTCCGGGCGGGAGTGCAGGCTCAGCGTCCGCCGGCCCGCCTCGTCCACGCCGGCCAGCGCCAGGCGCAGCTGAACGCCACCGCGCTCGGGCAGCACCAGCGGCGCCTCCAGGGTCAGCTCCTCCAGCACGCCGCAACCGACCTGGTCGCCGGCCCGGATCGCCAGCTCCACGAACGCCGTACCGGGCAGCAGCACGGAACCCATCACCGCGTGATCGGCCAGCCACGGGTGCGACTGCACCGACAGCCGGCCCGTGAACACCACACTGTCCGACTCCGGGAGCTCCACGGTCGCACCCAGCAGCGGATGTCCCGCCGTACCGAGCCCGACCGACGCCACGTCACCGATGGCCAGGACCGGCGTCCGCGGCCAGAACCGCTGCCGCTGGAAGGGGTAGGTGGGCAGGTCGACCCGGCGGGCGCCGGTGCCGGCGAAGACCGCCGGCCAGTCGACGGCGAGGCCGCGGACATGCGCCTGAGCCACAGCCGCGGTCAGGCTGCGAGCCTCGGGACGACCGGCACGCAGAACGGGGACGAACGCGGCCTCGACCGCGGTCTCCTGGCCCATCGCGGAGAGGACGCCGTCCGGGCCCAGCTCGACAAAGGTACGGACACCGTCCGCCTCCAGGACGGAGACCGCGTCGGCGAAGCGCACGGCCTCACGAACGTGGCGCACCCAGTACTCGGGGTCGGTCAGCTCGGTCGAGGCCAGTGCCCCGGTCAGGGTGGAGACGACCGGGATCCGCGGCTCGGCAAACGCCACCTCGGCGGCGACGGATCGGAAGTCGTCCAGCATGCCGTCCATCAGCGGCGAGTGGAAGGCATGGCTGACCGTCAACCGCTTGGACTTCCGGCGCTCCAACTGCGCCACCACGGCCAGCACCGCATCCTCGACACCCGAAAGCACCACGGAGGTGGGCCCGTTGACCGCCGCGATGCCGACACCGTCGGTGAGCAGCGGCAGCACCTCCGCCTCGCCCGCCTGCACCGCCACCATCGCACCACCGCTCGGCAGCGCCTGCATCAGGCGCCCGCGCGCAGCCACCAGCTTCGCCGCGTCCGCCAGCGACATCACCCCTGCGACATGCGCCGCCGCAAGCTCACCGATCGAGTGCCCGGCCAGCACATCCGGGCGCAGGCCCCACGACTCCAGCAGCCGGAAGAGCGCAACCTCCAGCGCGAACAGCGCCGGCTGGGCAACACCCGTCCCGTTGATCAGCTCCGGGTCGGCCAGGGACGCGCGCAGCGGGCGGTCCAGCAGCGGGTCCAGCTCGGCGCAGACCGCATCGAACGCATCCGCGAAGCCCCGGAAGGATGCGTACAGCTCCTCCCCCATCCCCGCCCGCTGACTGCCCTGCCCGGTGAACAGGAAAGCCGTCCGCCCCTCCGCCACCGCACCCTCGGCACCGGTCACCCCGGCGAGCCCCGCCAGCAGCTCCGCACGGTCCGCCGCAGCGAAGCCCGCCCGGTACTCGAACGCCGCCCGACCGGTCGCCAGCGAGAAGCCCAGATCCAGCAGACCCGGCGCGCCCTCGCCCTCGACCAGCGCCACCAGCCCCGCAGCCTGCGCCGCCAGCGCCTCCGGACTCCGCGCCGACAGCACCACCGGCACCACCGGCAGCTCAGCCGCAGCCGTCGGCGCCTCGTCCACCACCGGAGCCTGCTCCAGCACGGCGTGCGCATTGGTGCCGCTGAACCCGAACGAGGAGATACCCGCGCGGCGCGGCGCACCGGTCTCCGGCCAGGCCACGTTGTCGGTGAGCAGCTCGACGGCGCCGGCCGACCATTCGACGTGCGGGGTCGGCTCGTCCACGTGCAGCGTCCGCGGCAGGACGCCGTGCTGCATGGCAAGCACCATCTTGATCACACCGGCAACACCGGCCGCAGCCTGGGTGTGCCCGATGTTCGACTTGACCGAGCCGAGGAGCAGCGCGCGGCCGTCCCGGCGCTCCTGGCCGTAGGTGGCGAGCAGCGCCTGCGCCTCGATCGGGTCACCGAGTCGCGTACCCGTGCCGTGCGCCTCGACCGCATCGACCTGGTCCGCCGTCAGACCGGCGCTCTCCAGCGCCTGACGGATCACCCGCTGCTGCGACGGACCGTTCGGGGCCGTGAGGCCGTTGGACGCGCCGTCCTGGTTGACGGCACTGCCGCGCACGACGGCCAGCACCTGGTGGCCGTTGCGCCGCGCATCCGACAGCCGCTCCACGAGGAGCATGCCCGCACCCTCGCCCCATGCCGTGCCGTCGGCGGCCGCGGAGAACGCCTTGCACCGGCCGTCGGCCGCGAGTCCGCGCTGGCGGCTGAAGTCGAGGAAGGTGTCAGGGGTGGCCATCACGGTGACACCGCCGGCGAGGGCGAGCGTGCACTCGCCGTTGCGCAGCGCCTGGACGGCGAGGTGCAGGGCGACCAGCGAGGAGGAGCAGGCCGTGTCGACGGTGACCGCCGGGCCCTCCAGGCCGAAGGTGTAGGAGAGGCGTCCGGAGACGACGCTCGCCGCCGTGCCGACGCCGAGGTGGCCCTCGAGCTCCTCGGGCGAGTTCATCAGCAGGGCGAGGTAGTCCTGCCCGTTGGTGCCGGCGAAGACGCCGGTGCGGCTGCCTCGCACGGTGGCCGGGTCGATGCCCGCCCGCTCGAACGCCTCCCAGGCGGTCTCCAGCAGCAGGCGCTGCTGCGGGTCCATGGCGAGCGCCTCACGCGGCGAGATCCCGAAGAACGCGGCGTCGAATTCGGCCGCCTCGTGCAGGAAGCCGCCCTCGCGGGTGTAGATCGTGCCGACCCGGTCGGGGTCCGGGTCGTAGAGGGTGTCGGTGTTCCAGCCGCGGTCGGTCGGCAGGCCGGACATCGCGTCGCCGCCGTCGACGAGGAGCTGCCACAGCTGCTCGGGCGAGGAGACACCGCCGGGGAAGCGGCAGCTCATGCCGATGATCGCGATCGGCTCGTCGTCGGCCGCCGTACGGGTGGTGCCCTCGGCGACGGCGGCGGGCTCGCGGCCCACCAGCTCGGCACGGAGGTGGTCGGCGAGCGCGGCCGCGGACGGGTAGTCGAAGACCAGGGTGGTCGGCAGGCGCAGCCCGGTGGCGGCGGCCAGGCGGTTGCGGAGCTCGACGGCGGTCAGCGAGTCGAAGCCCAGTTCCTTGAACGCCCGGCCGGCCTCGACCTGGTCGGTGCCGGAGTGGGCGAGCACGGCCGCGACGGTGGTGCGGACGAGGTCGAGCATGACGCGCTGCTGTTCGGCGGCGGGGAGCCCGGCGAGGCGCCCGGCCTGCGAGGAGCTGACCGCGGCGGCGCCGGACGCCTCGGTGGCGGCGGCCGCGACCTGGCGGGCCTCGGGGATCTCGTCGAAGAGCGTGCTCGGGCGGACGCCGGTCAGGCCGGGCAGGAAGCGGTCCCAGGCGATGTCCACCACGGTGAGGGCACCGTCGCCGTGCTCGACGGCCTGCCGGAGAGCGGTCATCGCCAGGGCCGGGGCCATCGGCGGGACGCCGTCGCGGTGCAGGCGCTGCTCGACGGTGCCGTCGGCGGCCATGCCGCCCTGCGCCCACGGGCCCCAGGCGATCGAGGTGGCGGGCAGCCCGTCCGCCCGGCGCTGCTCCGCGAGCGCGTCGAGATAGGCGTTGGCCGCGGCGTAGTTGCCCTGGCCGGCACTGCCGACCGAACCCGCCATCGAGGAGAACAGCACGAACGCCGACAGGCCATGCCCGGCCGTCAGCTCGTGCAGATTCCGAGCCGCCTCCACCTTCGGACGAGCCACGGTCGCGAACCGCTCCCCGGTCAGACCGTCGACCACACCGTCGTCCAGCACACCCGCCGTGTGGAACACCGCCGACAGCTCGAACTCGGCCAGCAGTCCGGCCAGCGCCCCACGGTCGGCCACATCACACGCCGCCACCGTCACCGTCGCGCCCAGCGCCGTCAGCTCGTCGCGCAGCTCGGCCGCACCCGGCGTGTCCAGGCCCCGACGACTCGTCAGCACCAGATGCTCCGCACCGCCCCGGGCCAGCCAACGCGACACCTCCGCACCCAGCGCACCCGTACCACCCGTCACCAGCACCGTCCCCGACGGCGACCACGACGAGCCCTCACCACGCGGCGCACGCACCAGACGACGCCCGAACACACCCGAGGACCGCACCGCGACCTGATCCTCACCACCGGCCAGCACACCCGCCAGCCGGGCAAGGACCCGACCGTCGAGCACCTCCGGCAGGTCGACCAGACCACCCCACCGCTCGGGGTGTTCGAGTGCCACCACCCGGCCCAGACCCCACACCTGCGCCTGCACCGGATCGGCCACCCGCTCCGAACGACCCGTCGCCACCGCACCACGCGTCACACACCACAGCGGCGCATCGACACCGGCATCACCCAGCGCCTGGACGAGCAGGGCGGTGAGCAGCAGGCCGTTCGATGCGCCGCCCTTGCCGCCGTCGGTCCGGCGCTCGTCCAGGGCGAGCAGTGACAGGACGCCCGCGACGGCGGTGCCGTCGGCAACGGCCTGTGCGACGAGCTCGGCCAGGTCGGCGCGGTCGGTGGCGGCGTCCGGCTCGATCCGGCGGGCGTCCACGCCGCGCTCGGTGAGGGCCTGCACCGTGCCGAGCACGGCGGCGTCCTCGGCCGATCCGGCCGGGACGGCGATCAGCCAGACGCCGGCGGGCAGCGCGGTGGCGGCCTCGCCGACCGGCTTCCAGGTGGCGCGGTAGCGCCAGGCGTCGACGGTGGCCTGCTCGCGGCTCCGGCGGCGCCACGCGGAGAGGGCCGGCAGCACCGAGCTGAGGGGCTGGTCGCCGCTGAGGTCGAGCGTGCTGGAGAGCGCGTCGAGGTCGCCGCTCTCGACCGCCTCCCAGAAGCGGGCGTCCACCGCGTCGACCGCGGCTGCGGCGGGCGCGGGGGCGGCCAGGTTCTCCAGCCAGTACCACTGACGCTGGAAGGCGTAGGTGGGCAGCTCGACGAGGCGGGCGCCCCGGCCGGAGAGGACGGCCGGCCAGTCGACGGCGGTGCCGCGCAGGTGGAGCCGGGTGAGGGCGGTGGTGAGGGTGCGGGCCTCGGGGCGTCCGGCGCGAAGGGCCGGGGTGAAGAGGGCGTCCTCGGTGACGCACTCCTGGCCCGCCCCGGAGAGCACCCCGTCGGGGCCGAGTTCCAGGTAGGTGCGGACGCCCTGGCCCTCCAGGGTCCGGACGGCGTCGGCGAAGCGGACGGTCTCGCGGACGTGCCGCACCCAGTACGCGGGGTCGGTCAGCTCGGTGGAGGCGAGTGCACCGGTGAGGGTGGAGGCGATCGGTATCCGCGGCGCGTGGTACGTGATCTGCTCGGCGACGGCGCGGAACTCGTCCAGCATGCCGTCCATCAGCGGCGAGTGGAAGGCGTGGCTGACCGTCAGGCGCTTGGTGCGGCGGCCCGCCAGCTCGGCGAGCACCGCCCGGACGGCGTCCTCGGCGCCGGAGACCACCACGGAGGCGGGCCCGTTGACGGCGGCGATGCCGGCACCGTCGACGAGCAGCGGCAGCACCTCCTTCTCGGTGGCCTGCACCGCGACCATCGCGCCGCCGCGCGACAGTGCCTGCATCAGCCGGCCGCGGGCCGCGACCAGCGCGGCCGCGTCCGCCAGCGAGAACACACCGGCGACGTGGGCCGCGGCCAGCTCGCCGATCGAGTGGCCGGCCAGGTAGTCCGGACGGACGCCCCAGGAGTCGAGGAGGCGGAAC
>NZ_JBHWBW010000195.1:0-13260 GCF_042735675.1 Kitasatospora sp. NPDC059571 | reverse complement strand
CACCCCGGGGCCCCGGGCCGGCCCGGGGGGGGGGGGGCCCCCGGGGGGCGCGGGGCCACCCCCCGCCCCCCCCCCCCGGGCGGGCCCCCCCCCCCGGCCCCCCCCCCCACCGCCGCAGCGTCGACGAGGGCGCCTTCGAGACCGGCCTGGAGGCCCTCCTCGACGGCCTCGCGCTGCGCTTCCCCGAACGGCCCGCCTGACCCCCGGCCCTCGCCCCGTCCCCCCGGCCGGTCCCCTCGCCCGATCGGACGGACCGCCTGCGCCCATCGGGTCACCGCGGCCGCCCCGGGGTTTGCCCGGGCTGACGCCGGGTCACGGATCGTCGGCCGCAGGCCGGGCCACCCGGTCCGGCCGCGGTCCCACCCGGAGGTCCGCACCGTGTCCGCACGCCCGCTCCCGTCCCGGCCGCCGCGCCCGAACCCCCGCACCCGCCCGGCCGGACGCTGCGCCGCCGCCCTCGTCGCGGCCGCCGCGCTGGTCGGCCTCGTCCCCGGCCCGGCCGCGGCCGGCGGGCGGCCCGACAGCCCCACCTCCCTGCAGCACCGGCTGGACGAGCTGGTCCGCGCCGCCGGCGGTCCGCCCGGTGCGATCGCCGTGCTGCGCCGCGGCGACAGCACCGAGGTGTACCGGGCCGGCGTCGCCGAGGTCGGCCGGCCCGGCGCCCCGCGCCCCGACGACCACATGCGGATCGCCAGCGTCGCCAAGGCCTTCAGCGGCGCGGTCGCCCTGCGGCTGGTCGACCGCGGCGCGCTCGCCCTGGACGACACCATCGGGCAGCGGCTGCCCGACCTCCCGGCCGCCTGGCACCCCGTGACGCTGCGCCAACTCCTGCAGCACACCAGCGGCCTGCCCGACTACACCGGATCGGACGCCTTCCGCGCGATCCTCGGCGCCGACCCGCACCACGTCTTCGACCCGCACCACCTGCTCGACTACGCCGCGCCCGTGCTGCTCTTCACCCCGGGCAGCCGCTACCAGTACTCCAACTCGGACAACATCGCCGTCGCCCTGATGGCCGAGGCCGCCACCGGCCGGCCGTACGAGGAGCTGCTCGGCCGGCTGGTGGACCGCCCGCTCGGGCTGCACGACACCAGCCTCCCGCGCGGCTACCGGCTGCCCGAGCCCTACCTGCACGGCTACGACGTCACCCCGCCGGACGCCCCGGTCGACGTCTCCACGATGTACGGCGCCTCCGGGGCATGGGCGTCCGGCGGCATCGTCTCCACCCCCGCCGACCTGGCCTCCTTCATCGGCGCGTACGGCAGCGCAGGCTTCCTGCGGCCGCAGACCCGGCGGCAGCAGCTGGCCTTCGTCGACGGCGCCTCCGAGCCGGCCGGCCCCGGCGTCAACGCCGCCGGGCTGGGGATCTTCCGTTACACCACCCGCTGCGGCGCGGTGTACGGGCACACCGGGAACACCGCGGGCTACACCCAGTTCGCGGCGGCCGCCCCGGACGGCAGCGGCGCGGTGACCGTCTCGGTCTCGGAGCAGATCACCGCCGCTGCCCGGCCCGCCCTGCTGGCGCAGCTGCGGGACGTCGAGGAGGGCTTCGTCTGCGCCCTGCTCAACGACCGGAAGCCGTAGCCGCCTCCGCGGCCGCGAGGGCCCGGCGGACCTCGGCCGCCGGGTCGCCCTCGTGGTACACCCGCTCGCTGCGCTCGATCCCGTCCAGGAACTCCTGGTACCGCACCGCGTACGACAGGTGCACCAGCGGACGGGCGAGCTCCAGCGCACGCCCGGGATCGCACCCCGGAACCGCTGCGGACCAGGACCGCTCCCACAGGGCGCGGACGTCCTCCCACCGCTCGGCGGAGAGGAACGGCCGCGGCCGCAGCCCGTCGAAGGCCGGGTGGCCGAGGTAGGCGTCGGAGAAGTCCACCACCACCGTCCGCCGGCCGTCCGAGCGCCAGTTGCCCGGGTGGAAGTCGCCGTGCACCAGGGTGTCCGGCAGCCCGCACGCCTCCAGCGCACCGGTCAGTACCGGCAGTCGGGCCAGCAGCCGCTCGGCGGCCGCCCGCTCCTCGGCCGCCAGGTCGTCCAGGCGGGGCAGCAGTTCGCCGAACCGGGCGGGGAGCCGCCGGGGCGAGGCGTCCCGCAGGGCGGGCATCGCGCGGCCGGCCAGCCGGGCCTGCACGGCGACCGTCCGCGCCACGGCGCCGAGCATGGCGTCGTCCGGCAGCCCCCAGCAGTCCACGCCCGGGACGTGCTCCAGCAGCAGCCGCCCCTCGGCCGAGCCGAGCACCGCCGGGACGAGGTCCGCGTCCACCGAGGCGACCAGGCCGATCGGCCCGGACTCGTCGGCGCCGAACGGCGGGGTGGTCTTCAGCCAGACCGGCCCGTGCGCGGTGGGGATGCGCAGCAGCCCGGAGAGGTTCCAGGTGCGCAGCTGCTCGGCCGGGCCGGTGGCCGGGCGCCCGGCGGCCGCCAGCACCTCCTCGGCCCAGGCGAGCGCCCCGAGCAGCCCGTCCGCGGTCGCCCAGGCGGCCCGCAGCGGGTCCTCGTCCAGCGGGATCCCGCCGTCCGCGAGCGGCCGCGCGGGTCGGCCCAGCGCCTCGGCGTGGTAGACGACGTGCCCGCCGGAGCAGCCGTCGCCGCCCTCCGCCCGCACCAGGCGCAGCACCAGGGCGGGCACTCCGAGGAGCCGCTCCAGCTCGCGGACGACCGGGGCGACGTCCTGCCACCGGGGAGTGGTCACCGGGAACGGCCCGACCTGTCCGAGCCGTTCGCCGCCGAGGGTCACCACGGCCGTCACCGTGCGTTCTGCGCTGTCCATCCGCGCATTGTCGCGGCCGGGCCCGGCCGCGGCCAGCGGTTTTCCGTCCGACGGTCCGTCACCAGGGCGGCCGGGCAAGGAAGGCGGGCCGCTGGTCCGGGTCGACCGGGTCGTAGTAGCGGTGGTAGACGGGGGTCAGTCCGCCGGAGACCGGCGGCACGATCCAGCTCCAGTCGGCGGGGGTGGGGCGGCCGAGCCGCTGCTCGCGGGCCACGTGCCGCAGGAACCGCTCGGACTCGGTGTGGTGGTCGGCCATGGTGACGCCCGCCTCCTGGAAGGAGTGCAGGACGGCCACGTTGAGCTCGACCAGGGCCCGGTCGCGCCAGAGCGTGCGGTCGCTGGAGGTGTCCAGTCCGAGCCGTTCGGCGACGGTGGCCAGCATGGCGTAGCGGTCGGCGTCGGCGAGGTTGCGGGCGCCGATCTCGGTGCCCATGTACCAGCCGTTGAACGGGGCCGCCGGGTAGCGGACGCCGCCGATCTCCAGGGTCATGTCGCTGATCGCGGGCACGGCGTACCAGCGCAGCCCCAGCGCGGCGAACCAGCGGTGCTCGGGGTGGTGCAGCGGCACCTCCAGCACCGCATCGTCCGGCACCTCGTACCAGCGCGGCTCCGCGCCGGGCCCGGCCCGGACCAGCAGCGGGAGCACGTCGAAGCGCTCGCCACCGCTCTTCCAGCCCAGCGAGCGGGCCAGCGCGGCCGGGGCGGCGCCGGCCGGGTCGCCCGTCCAGCTGCCGTCCTCCTCGCGGTAGCCGGCGTACCTGACCAGCTGCTGGTTGAGGATCCGGGGCGCGGGCCGGCCGGGGAGGTCCTGGGCGAAGACGGTGACCACCGGGCGGATCCGGCCGCCGTTGGTGGCGGTGCGCAGGTGCTCGAAGCACTCCTCGGCGATCGCGTCGGGGGTGTCGAGGTGCCGCCGGTCGCGGACGACCAGGCTCTGCCAGTACAGCCGGCCGATGCAGCGGGCGGAGTTGCGCCAGGCGACCCGGGCGCCGAAGGCGAGCTCCTCGGCGGTGTGCCGGTAGCTGCCGGTCCGGTCGAGTTCGGCGAGCACCCGGCGGATCCGCGGGCCGGGGTCGCCGGCGGCCGGGTGCTCCCGGTGGAACTGGCGGACGAACGCCACCGCCTGGCCGGCCACCGAGCGGGCGTCCGGTGCCGCGGGCCCGGGTGGCGCGGCGGGGGTGGTGTGATGGTGGGCGTAGGGGCAGGACCCGGTGGCGGTGGCGGGTCTGCGCGTGCGAATCCGGCTGAAGATCAAGGACACATCCCTCCCGGAGTCATGGGTACCGGATGTGTCCGCGCGGCCGCGCAGAGTGTGCGAATCGCCCCTCCGGCCGGCCGGATCGGCGCTAGGGTGACCGGACGCGCCGAAGGGCGCCCGCCGGTCCGGCGGACGCCCCTCGCTGCCGGGCCGCTGCTGCTCAGCCCATGTCCTCCAGCCGGATGCCCTTGGTCTCCTTCATGAAGCGGGCCACGAAGAGGATCGAGCCGAGCGCGAAGGCCGCGTAGATCGCGTAGGTGGCGGAGAGGTTCCACCGCGACATCGCCGGGAACGAGACGGTGATCGCCCAGTTGGCCACCCACTGCGCGGAGGCGGCCACCGACAGCGCGGCCGCGCGGATCCGGTTGGGGAACATCTCGCCGAGCATCACCCAGACCACCACGCCCCAGGAGAGCGCGAAGAACAGCACGAAGAGGTTGGCCGCGATCAGCGCCACGGTGCCCTGGAGGTCGGGCAGCACCACGTTGTCGCCGGTGCCGGTGGCCGAGGAGAACGCCCAGGCGGCGGCGCCCAGGCTGACCGCCATGCCGGCCGAGCCGACCAGGGCGAGCGGCTTGCGGCCGACCCGGTCGACCAGCAGCACGGCGATCACCGTACCCACGATGTTGATCACCGAGCCGACGAAGCTGATCAGCAGCGAGTTGCTCTGGTCGATGCCGACCGACTGCCAGAGGATCGACGAGTAGTAGAAGATCACGTTGATGCCGACCAGCTGCTGGAAGACCGACAGCCCGATGCCCACCCAGACGATCGGGAGCAGGCCCAGGCGGCCGTCGAGCAGGTCGCGGAAGCGCGGGCGGTGGTCGGAGGCGATCAGCGCGCGGATCTCGGCGATCCGGGCCTCGCTGTCGATGCCCGCGCCCTCGACGGCGTGCAGGACGGTGCGCGCCTCGTCGAGCCGTCCCGCCGAGATCAGGAAGCGCGGCGACTCGGGGATCCGCGCGGCCAGCACGAAGTAGAGCACCGCCGGGACGACGCAGACGCCGAGCATCCACTGCCAGGCCTCCAGGCCGAGCAGCGCGCCCCGGGTGTCACCGCCGGCGGCGTCCGCCAGCACCCAGTTCACCAGCTGGGAGATCGCGATGCCGAGCACGATCGCGGCCTGCTGGAAGGAGGCCAGCCGGCCGCGGTAGCGGGTCGGCGCCACCTCGGCGATGTAGGTGGGTGCGATCACCGAGGCGATGCCGATCGCGGCGCCGCCGAGCACTCGCCAGCAGGCGAGGTCCCAGGCGGCGAACGGCAGCATGGAGCCGACCGCGCTGACCGCGAACAGCACGGCCGCCGCCTTCATGACCCGAATGCGGCCGTAGCGGTCGGCGAAGCGCCCGGCGAGTGCCGCACCCACCGCGGAGCCGAGCAGCGCGGAGGAGACGATCAGCCCGGTGGCGCCGTCCCCGATCCCGAAGCGGTCCTGGATGCCGGAGACGGCGCCGTTGATCACCGAGCTGTCATAGCCGAACAGGAAGCCGCCGAGGGCGGCCGCCGCCGCGATGAAGACGACGAACCCCAACCGTTCGGGGGCCTGCGCACGCTCGGCTGCGGGCTGTTGGGTGACGCTCACGATCGGACTCCTGGGTACTCAACATTGAGAGAGGCGTCGCGATCGTAACCCCAATTCATTCATCACTTGTACGCAGGATCCGGTAGATGGGACAAATCATCGGCCCATCACTTCACTGATCGAACGATCAGACCGGCCGTGCCAGGGACAGCCCGAACCGGCCCGGCGCGTCCGTCCACCACTCCGACAGCTGCATCCCGGCCGCCGCCAGCTCCTCCGCCACCCGCGGCCGGCGGAACTTCGCGGACACCTCCGTCCGCAGCTCCTCGCCCGCCTCGAAGTGCACCGGCAGGTCCAGCGCCGGGATCTTCACGGTCTGCGCCCGGCGCGAGCGCAGCCGCATCTCGATCCACTCCCGCTCGGCGTCCCAGAGCGCCACGTGCTCGAACGCCTCCGGGTCGAAGTCGGCGTCCAGCTCGCGGTCGAGCACGTTCAGCACGTTCTTGTTGAACTCCGCGGTGACCCCGGCCGCGTCGTCGTACGCCGCGACCAGCACCGCCGGGTCCTTGACCAGGTCCGTGCCGAGCAGCAGCGCGTCGCCCGGCTCCAGGGCCTCGCGCAGCGTGCGCAGGAACACCGCCCGCTCCTCGGGCAGGAAGTTGCCGAGCGTGCCGCCCAGGAAGGCCACCAGCCGCGGGCCGCCGCCGGGCGGCAGCCCGAGCCCCTTGGTGAAGTCGGAGAGCACCGCGTGCACCGCCAGGCCCGGGTACTCCGCGGTGAGTGCGTGCCCGGCCGCGTCCAGCGCGCTCTCGCTGACGTCCACCGGCACGTAGCTCTCCAGCGTGCCCAGCCGGCGCAGCGCGTCCAGCAGCAGCCGGGTCTTCTCGGACGAGCCGGAGCCCAGCTCCACCAGTGTCCGGGCGCGGGTCAGCACGGCGATCTCGGCGGCCCGCTCGGTGAGGATCTCCCGCTCGGCCCGGGTCGGGTAGTACTCGGGCAGCCGGGTGATCTCCTCGAACAGCTCGCTGCCCCGGGCGTCGTAGAACCACTTCGGCGGGAGCCACTTGGGATCCGCCGTGAGACCGCTGCGCACGTCGTGCCGTAGCGCGTGGGAGAAGTGGTCGGCGGGCAGCAGACGGGTCAGGTCGTAGGTGCTCATCGTGTCGTCCTTACGCGTCGGGGTGGTCGATGGGACGGACGGTGACGCCCGCCGGGGTGGCGAGCAGGAGGCTGCGGTCGGGGACCTCGATCCAGCCGGGGTCGTCGTCGTACGGTTCGGAGGCGACCACCGTGCCGGGACCGGCGCGGTGGAAGAGCGTGTCCCCCCAGGCGGTCGCCGCGATCGAGGCGCCGTCGCAGAGCAGCAGGTTCAGCCGGGCCGCGCCGTACTTGGCGGCCTCCCGGACGGTGTCGGCGAGCGCCTCGCCCGGTTCGGCGCCGGCCCGCAGCCGGGCCTGCACCAGCGCCCACAGCAGCGCCGAGTCGCTGCGCGCCTCCAGCGCCATCAGCTCGGCGGCGGGCAGCGTGGCGGCCAGCGGCCCGTACTGCTCCGGCCAGCCCGGCAGCGCGCCGTTTTGGCTGAACAGCCGGTGACCGTCGGTGAACGGGGCGGCGGCAGCCTCGCCGGGGGCGCACCCCGCGGTGGCGGAGCGGACGGCGGCCAGCAGGGCCCGGGTGCGCACCACCCGGGCCAGGTCGGCGAACGCCTCGTCGGCCCAGATCGGCCCGGCCCTGCGGTAGCGGGCCGGCCGGTCGTCGCCCTCGGCGTACCAGCCGAGGCCGAAGCCGTCCGCATTGACCGTCCCGTACCGCTGGCGGCGCGGCGCCCAGGACTGGTGCACCAGCGAGAACGGCGGCTCGGCCAGCACCGCGCCGGGCGCCAGCGGCCCGCCCAGATAGGCGAGGTGGCGGCACATCAGGCGGCCCCCGCGTCGCGGGCGGTGCGGAAGCCCGAGAAGATCTGCCGCCGCACCGGATAGTCCCAGTTGCGGAACGTGCCGCGGCAGGCGACCGGCGCCACCGCGAACGACCCGCCGCGCAGCACCTTGTACTCCGGCCCGAAGAAGACCTCCGAGTACTCCTTGTACGGCCAGGCCCGGAAGCCCGGGTACGGCAGGAAGTCGCTCGCCGTCCACTCCCACACGTCGCCGACCAGCTGCCGGGCGCCGCACGGCGCCTCGCCTGCCGGGTAGGCCCCGGCCGGCGCGGGCTGCAGGTGGCGCTGGCCGAGGTTGGCGTGGTCCGGCCCCGGGTCGCCGTCGCCCCACGGGTAGCGCCGCGAGCGGCCGGTGGCCGGGTCGAACCGGGCCGCCTTCTCCCACTCCGCCTCGGTCGGCAGCCGCCGCCCCGCCCAGCGCGCGTACGCGTCCGCCTCGTACCAGCTCACGTGCAGCACCGGCTCGTCGGCGGGCACCGGCTCCTCGGCGCCGAACCGGCGGCGCAGCCAGCCGCCGGCGCCGTCCCGCTCCCAGTACAGCGGCGCCGTCAGGCCGGCCTGCACCCGGTGCTCCCAGCCCTGCGGCGTCCACCACCGCGGGTCGTCGTAGCCGCCGTCGGCGATGAACCGCTGATAGGCGCCGTTGGTCACCGGGGTGGTGTCCAGCCAGAAGGCCGGCACGTCGACCGGGTGGGCCGGCCGCTCGTTGTCCAGCGCCCAGGGCTCGGTGTCGGTGCCCATGGTGAACGGGCCGGCCGGCACCAGCACCTCGGCGGGCAGCAAGCCGCCGGCCGCGGCGGGCGGCGGGGGAGCGGCCAGCACCGCCGCGCCCCTGCGCAGCTGGTGGGTGATCAGCATGGTCTCGTCGTGCTGCTGCTCGTGCTGCGCGATCATGCCGAACGCGAACCCCGCGTCCAGCAGCGGCGCGCCCTCCAGCGGACTGGCCTCCAGCAGGTCGAGCACCCGGCCGCGCACCTCGTGCGCGTACCGGCGGGCCTGGTCCGGCGGCAGCAGCGGCAGGCTCGGCCGCTCGGCCCGCGGGTGCTCGAACGCGTCGTACAGCGGGTCGATCTCCGGGTGCATCGGGTCCCGGCCGCCGACGTTGCGCAGCAGCCAGAGCTCCTCCTGGTTGCCGATGTGCGCCAGGTCCCAGACCAGCGGCGACATCAGCGGGGAGTGCTGTGCCGTGAGCTCCTGCTCGTCCACGCAGTCGGTCAGCGCGGCGGTGCGCTCGCGGGCGGTCTGCAGTTCGGCGGCGATCCGGTCGCGCAGCACCGCGGGGTCGGTGCGGTCGGCGTTCAGCACGGGGCGTCCTCCTCGACGGCGGGGCGGCGGCCGGCCCGGACGGCGTCCAACTGGTCGTCGGCGGGGCAGCGGCCGCGCGCCGGGTAGCGCTCGGCGTAGTCGGCCAGGGCGCGGCGCAGTACGCCGGTGCCGGCGGTACGGGCGAGCGCCCGGTCGGCGGCGGCGAAGCAGGCGAGGGCCGCGCGGCGCAGTTCGGGGTCGGCGGTGGCGTGGGTGGCGGCCCGCCGCCAGAGGCCGTTGCGCGGCGCGGCCGGGGCTGCGCCGTTGCCCAGCGGCTCCAGGGCGGCGCGGGCGGCGTCGGTCGCCTCCGGATCGTCGAACAGGGCGGTGACCAGGGCGAGCGGGACGAGCCAGCCGTCGCCGGGCTGGGCGTCGATCATCCGCAGCTCCAGGTGGCCGCGCGGCCGGACGGGCGGGAAGAGCGTGGTCCGGTGGTACTCGAGGTCGGCGAGGGTGGCCGGGCGCTCGCCGGCGCCGCGCAGCCAGTCGCGGAAGGTCATCCCGGCGGGCGCCGTCCAGGGCCGGCCGTCCGGGCGGCGCACGCACAGCACCTCGGCGTCCAGCACGTAGCGGGCCCACGCCTCGCGCGGGTCTCCGTCGGCCGGCGGGGCCAGCGTGCGGGTGGGGTCCATCCGGGACCACACCACCTGCCGGCTGGACCGGAAGCCGGTCGGGCGGCCGTCCAGCAGCGGGGAGTTGGCGAAGGCGGCGACCAGCACCGGGCCGAGCCGGTGGGCCAGGTGCCAGCGGTCGGTGACGGCCTGCTCGGTCCCGGCGTCCACACAGACCTGGACGGACGCGGTGCCGGTCATCATGATCCGGCCCCAGGGCCCGCCGCGATTGAAGAAGGCCTCCATCGCCCGGTAGCGGGGGTGGTCGGCCTGCATCCGGCGTTCGCGGGGCAGCGGGTCGGTGCCGGTGCCGGTGAGCCGCAGGCCCTGGTCGGCGAGGGCGGACCTCAGTGCGGCCTGGTCGCGCAGCAGGTCCTCGGCGCAGCCGGCGGGGGTGGTGGCGGGCCGGGAGCTGAGCTCGACCTGGCCGCCCGGTTCTCGGGTGAAGCGCGATCCGGCGGGGAAGGCGGGCCCGTCGGGGTGGTCCGGGAAGGAGGCCAGGGCGGCGGCCGTACGGGCCGGGTCCACCGGGGCCTCCGGACATCGGCCGTCATGGACGAACCACTCGGCCTCGACACCCACCAGGGCGGGCGGTCCGATCTTGAAACAGATACCGGCCAGGTGGGTCTCGGCGGACGCCTCGGTCAGGGGCGTCACGCTGGGTATCGACACCGGCAGGCCGGTGGTGCGCTGCGGTCGGACAGGTATCACCGGGCTCACCATCCCTCGGTTCGCGGCTGCGGACCGGTCTTTCCTGCTCAGTCTGCTACGCGCCAAACCTCGCCGCTGCTTCACGCAGGTCAAAGCGGATCAGGTACGCGTCAAGCGCTGGAGTGCCGTCCTCAGGACGGGCAGCGGCAAGGCGTAGTTCAGCCGCAGGCCACCGCGGCCGGCGGGGCCGAAGTCCGCGCCGTCCGAGAGTTCGACGTCACGTTCCGTCATCGCCGTCTCCCTCGCCCGTTCGGGTGGCAGCCCGAGCGCCGCAGCGTCCAGCCACAGCAGGTACGACGCCTGCGGCCGCACCACGACGGCCGGCCCGAGTGCGGCGATCGCCTCGTCCCGGGCGGCCGCGAGGTGCCGGAGGGTCCCGTCCAGCCAGGCCTCGCCGTCGGTCAGCGCGGCCCGCTGCACCACCTGCTCCAGCAGGCCGCCCTCCCACAGGCCGTACCCGGCCATCTCCGCCAGCAGGCGGCCGCGCAGGGGGGCGTCCGGCACCAGGGCCCAGCAGCTCGGGATGCCGGAGGTGTTGAACGTCTTGCCCACTGAGCCGAGGGTCACCGTGTGCCCGGCCGCGGGGCCGGCCACCGCCACTGCGACCGGGTGGCGCTGCCCGTGGTCGGGGTGGACGAGGTCGCCGTGCACCTCGTCCGAGACCAGCAGCCCGCCGCCCTCCGCCGCCAGGCCGGCCAGGGCCCGCACCTCGTCCGCCGTCCACAGCCGCCCCGAGGGATTGTGCGGGCTGCTCAGCAGCAGCACCCCGGGCCGCAGCGCGGCGAAGTCCGCCAGCGGCAGGCGGTAGGCCTCGCCCTCGCGGACCAGCGGCACCCGGCGCAGCGGCAGGCCGGCGGCCGCGCACAGGGCGGTGAAGCCGCCCCACTCCGGATCCGCCGCCGCCACCGGCCGGTCCGGCCCCGCGGTGCCGGCCGCCGAGAGCAGCAGCCGCAGCGCCGTCCGCGGGCCGAACGGCAGCAGCAGCACCCAGTCCGGGTCCACCGCCACGCCGTGCCGCCGCCGGTACCAGTCGGCCACCAGGGCCCGGCCGCCCGGATCGGCGACGGTGTACCCGTAGGCGGGGTGCGAGGCCCGGGCGGCCAGTGCCGCACCGATCGCCGGCGGACCGGGGAGGTCCATGTCGGCGAGGCCCAGCGCGATCCGGCCCGCGCCGGCCCTGGCCCACTTGCTGCTGCCCGTTCCGCCGCGGTCGAACGGCTCCGACACGGCTGCTCCCTCCGTCCGCCCCACCTGCTGCTTCCCGTCGCCACGCTACGGGAGCGGCGCCCGGTATGACGGGTCGTCACCCGGTGCGGGGCGATCGGGGCCGCCCCCTTCCTTGATGGCGAGAATTAAGGGAGCGCTCCCACGAGCCGTGTGGGATTTAGGAGTTGAAGTCTGCCGGAGTTCTTGACGGGGCCCCGCCTTCATGGCTTGATATGCGATGAGTTCAGGGCCTGCCCCGCAGTCTGGGGCGGCCCGGCCGCAGCTCGGACGGTCCGTCAATCCCCCGGTCAGGCAGCAGCATCGACGGATCGCTGTCTCCAAATAAGTGGGAGCGCTCCCACAATCGCCACTGCACATCAGGGTCCGTCCCCCACCCGAAAGGATCCCGTAAGTGCCATCCCACCTGTTCAAGCGTTTGCGCACGGCCGCGGCCGCTTCCGCGGTGATCGCAGCCGGTGTGCTGCCCGTCGCGGTCGCCCAGCCGGCCACCGCCGCCACCAAGCTGGACAACCCGTACACCGGCGCCAAGGTGTACGTGAACCCGGACTGGTCCGCCAAGGCCGCCGCCGAGCCGGGCGGCTCGGCGGTCTCCAACCAGCCGACCTTCGTCTGGCTCGACCGCATCGCCGCGATCTCCGGCTCCTCCTCGGCCCGCGGCCTCAAGGCCCACCTGGACACCGCGCTCGCCCAGGGCGCGAGCCTGGTGCAGCTGGTCATCTACGACCTGCCGGGCCGCGACTGCTCCGCCCTCGCCTCCAACGGCGAGCTCGGCCCCACCGACATCGACAAGTACAAGACGCAGTACATCGACCCGATCGCGGCCATCCTCGCGGACCAGGCCTACGCGAACCTGCGGATCGTCAACGTCATCGAGCCCGACTCGCTGCCGAACCTGGTGACCAACGCCGGCGGCACCGCCGGGTCGACCGACGCCTGCGCCACCATGAAGGCCAACGGCAACTACGAGGCCGGCGTCGGCTACGCGCTGCACACCCTGGGCGCGATCCCGAACGTCTACAACTACATCGACGCCGCCCACCACGGCTGGCTCGGCTGGGACAGCAACATGACCCCCGCCGCGCAGGAGTTCAAGAAGGCCGCCACCACCGGCGGCGCCACCGTCAACGACGTGACCGGCTTCATCGTCAACACCGCCAACTACAGCGCGCTGACCGAGCCGAACTTCAAGGTCACCGACACGGTCAACGGCACCACCGTGCGCCAGTCCAAGTGGGTCGACTGGAACCAGTACGTCGACGAGCTGAGCTACGCCCAGGCGCTGCGCACCACGCTGGTCGGCCAGGGCTTCAACTCGAACATCGGCATGCTGATCGACACCTCCCGCAACGGCTGGGGCGGCTCCGCCCGCCCGACCGCCGCGGGCCCGCTGACCTCCGTGGACGACTACGTCAACGGCGGCCGCATCGACCGCCGGATCCACGCCGGCAACTGGTGCAACCAGAGCGGCGCCGGCCTCGGCGAGCGCCCGAGCGCCGCGCCGGCCACGGGCATCGACGCCTACGTGTGGGCCAAGCCGCCGGGCGAGTCGGACGGCGCGAGCCAGGCGATCGCCAACGACCAGGGCAAGGGCTTCGACCGGATGTGCGACCCGACCTACACGGGCAACGGTCGCAACGGCAACAACCTGACCGGCGCCCTGCCGAACTCGCCGCTCGCCGGTGACTGGTTCTCCGCGCAGTTCCGGCAGCTGCTGGCCAACGCCTACCCGCCGGTCAACGGCGGCGGCACCACGGACACCCAGGCGCCGAGCGCGCCGACCGGGCTGACCTCGACCGCCAAGACGGCCACCAGCGTGTCGCTGTCCTGGACGGCCTCGACCGACAACGTCGGCGTGACCGGCTACGACGTGTACCGCGGCGCCACCCTGGTCGGTTCGACCACCGGGGCGACCACCTT
>NZ_JBHWBW010000194.1:0-13302 GCF_042735675.1 Kitasatospora sp. NPDC059571 | reverse complement strand
CTCCGGGCCGCCCCGGTCCCTCCGGCCGCCCGGGCCCGGGGGGTCCGCGGCGGTCACGGTGGTGACCCTGGCCGCGGTGGTCGGGATCGTCGCGCTGCGGACCGCCGGGCCCAAGACGACGGGCTGCCCGCAGACGGGGGCGGCCGGGGCCTTCCACGGGACGACGTACAACGCCAACACCGTCGTCCGGGCCGGCGCCAACCTCGGCGCGCCTATCGTCATGCAGGCACCGCCGGGCTGCGCGCTCCAGTTCACCGGCTACTGCCTGGGCGACGTCGTCGTGGACATCACCTCCGGCACCCCCGACCTGCGCTGGTTCAAGGTCCGCGGGGGCGGTGTGGTCTCCTCCGGCGTGGTGCACGGCAACCCGCCCGCCGGCATGGCGCCCTCCGACTGCCAGGACTCGGTGCCCGCGCCGACGGCCGTCGCACTCTCGGTCGCGCGCCCGCCGGACATCCCGGACTCCGTCGAACTGCGGGCCGGCGGAAGGCAGGTGGCGATCGTCGGGTTCGCCGCGTACTTCGCCACCCCGGACGGGTCGGGGAAGGGCCCCGGCTGGCAGCAGATCGGGCTGAGCTCCAAGGCGGGGACGGCGTTCGCGGTCCCCTGGCGGTTCGGGCCGCTGCGCACGAGCCAGGCCGACGCGAGGGTCCCGGTGGTGGCCGTCGCCTGCCTCGGCGGGGGCGCCCCCAC
Organism: Kitasatospora sp. NPDC059571; assembly: GCF_042735675.1. Taxonomy (NCBI): domain Bacteria; kingdom Bacillati; phylum Actinomycetota; class Actinomycetes; order Kitasatosporales; family Streptomycetaceae; genus Kitasatospora; species Kitasatospora sp. NPDC059571. The sequence continues at coordinate 12,609 of NZ_JBHWBW010000194.1, read as the reverse complement.
CGACGTGCTCGACGCGCAGAGCGTCCCGCTCGACCCGGCCGTCGCCGACGCGCCGTCGGCCGTCACACTCTCCCCGGGCGACCGGGTCAAGGCGGAGCGGGCCGCCTGCAAGTACCCGCAGATCGGCTGACGGTCCGTCGCCCGGCCGCGCGGGCACCGGCCCGCGCGGCCCGCCGCGCGACCGGGGCGATACGGCGGCCGCCGAGACTGGGCCGGCGGCGGGCCTCCCCGCGGACGGCGCCGCCGTCCGTCCGGCGCACGGTCCGCCGCCCCGTCCCGCACCCGCTCGGAGAGGCGACCGTGACCCCCACCAGACTCCTGCACCGGATATCCGGCCTGGCGGCCGCCGCCGCCCTGGCCCTCGGACTGCTGACCCTCGGCGGCGCCGAACCGGCCTCGGCCGCACCCCCCACCGGCACCGGCGCGGCCGCCCTGGCCGCCGCCAACGTGGCGAAGACCGCCGGCAGCTGCGCCGACACCCCCACCGTCAACAGCCTCGGCGGCAGCCAGTTCGAGCACAGCTGCTCGGGCGGCCCGTCCGGCGGACCCGAGTACTGGTGCGCCGACTTCGCCCTCTGGGTGTGGCGCAGCACCGGCTTCTACACCGGCGGCCTCGACGCCTCCGCCGCGAGCTTCCTGACCTACGGCCGGACCAACAACACCCTGCACACCGCGGCCGGGTACGCCCCGCAGCCCGGCGACGCGGTGGTGTACGGCAGCACCCTGGACGGCGCGATCCACCACGTCGGCATCGTCACCGCCGTCAACGCCGACGGCTCCGTCACCACCGCCAACGGCGACTGGGGCGGCGACCCGAACGCCACCACCATGGCCGGCTTCGCGGTCACCTCCCGGGTGGCGTCGCTCACCCTCCCCGCCGGGCAGACCGCGGTCGGCAGCGTGCCCTCCACCGTCGACCCGGCCGACGGCTACGTGATCGAGGGCTACACCACGCCGGCCGCCACCGGGCCGGCGAACCCGTACACCCCGACCCAGGTCTGCGGCGCCGGCTACGGCGTGATCGACAGCCACGACCTCGGCGGCGCCGCGGTGTATTTGCTCTACGACCCGGCCTCCGGCCGCAACTGCGTGGTGACCGAGGCCGCCGACCCCGCCGGACCGGTCGCCCTCGGCGCAGTGCTCACCGTCCAGGGCGGTTCGACCACGAGCGACCAGGGCAGCTACACCTACTACGCGGGGCCGGTCTCCGCCCCGGCCGCCGGCGCCTGCGTGCGGTGGGGCGGCACCTACCGGAACACGTCGTGGACGAGCGACTGGAGCCACTGCGGCTGAGCCCACCGTGCCCGACCTGCGGCGCGGACATCGAACAGACGTTGTACGGAGTTGATTGACCGGCGCCGGACACCGGCGCCGGACAATCCCCCGCCGGGTTGGATCGAGATCGGCGGGCCGGGCGGCTCGTACGGGGGTCGGGCCGCCCGTCCGCCGGATCCGGTTGTTCGGTCCACAGAGAGCGGGGCAGATGGAATTCGGGATCCTCGGGCCGCTGCAGATCCGGGACGACGCGGAGCTGCGCGTCGTCGCGGCGGCCAAGCAGCGCGTCCTGCTGGCGGCACTCCTGGTCCGCCGCGGCCAGGTCGTGCCGACGGAACTACTGGTCGACACCGTCTGGGACGCGTGTCCGCCGCCCAGCGCCGCGACCACGCTGCGCAACTACGTGATGCGGCTGCGCAAGGGCATGGGCCGGGCCGGGGAACGCATCGAGACCCGGGCCGGCGGCTATCTGGTCAACATCGAGCCGGGCGAGTTCGACGCGCACCGGTTCACCTCGCTGCGCCTGCTGGGCACCGAGGCGCTGCGGCAGGGGGCGGCCCGGCGGGCCGCGGACCTCTTCGACGAGGCGCTGGCGCTCTGGCGCGGGCCCGCCCTGGTGGACGTCGACTCGGACGCGCTGCGGCGGGCCGAGGGCGAGCGGCTCGCCGAGGCCAGGCTCGACGTACAGGAGTTCCGGCTGGAGGCGGAGCTGATGCTCGGCCGGCACGCCGCGGCCTTCGGGGAGCTCCGCGTGCTCACCGCCGCCCACCCCGAGCGGGAGCGCTTATGGGTGCAGCTGATGACGGCGCTGTACCGCAGTGGCCGGCAGTCCGAGGCGCTCGGCGTCTACCAGCAGGTCCGCCGGATCCTCGGCGAGGAGTTCGGCGTCGAGCCCGGCACCGAGCTGCGCTGCGTCCACCAGCGCATCCTGGCCTCCGACCCGGACCTCGAGGGCCCGGCCCCGACCGCCGAGGAGCGCTCCGCCGTCCGGCTGGCGGACCTGCCGCCCGTCCAGCTGCCGCCGGACCTGGCGGACTTCACCGGCCGCTGCGCCGAGACGGCCGACCTGCGATGTCGGCTGACCGCGCACGGCCGGCGGGCCCCCGCGGCCGCCGTCGTCTCCGGCGGCCCCGGCACCGGCAAGACCGCGCTGGCCGTCCACGCGGCGCACGCCGCCCGGCCCGACCACCCGGACGGCACCCTCTACGCCGACCTGCACGGCTCGCACCCCGACCCCGCGCCGCCCGGAGCGGTGCTGCGCGGCTTCCTGCTCGCCCTCGGCGCCGCACCGGAGGCCGTACCGGCCCGGCTGGACGAGCGCACCGCGCTCTACCGCACGATGCTGGCCGGGCGCCGGCTGCTGGTCGTCCTCGACGACGCCGCGGACAGCGCCCAGGTCCGGCCCCTGTTACCCGCCGACCCCGCCAACTCGGTGCTGGTCACCTGCCGGGGCCGGCTCGCCGACCTGGCCGGCGCCCACCGGGTGCACACCGCCGCGCTGCCGGACACCGACGCCCGGGCCCTCCTGGAGCACGCGGCCGGCCCGGACCGGGCGGCCGCAGACCCGCAGGCCACCGCCGCTCTGGTCCGTGCCTGCGAGGGCCTGCCGCTGGCGCTGCGGATCTGCGCAGCCCGGCTCACCGCCCGGCCGTCCCGGGGCATCCGCGACCTGGCCGACCGGCTCACCGACGACGGCCGGCTGCTGGACGAGCTGCACGCGGGCGACCTGGACGTCCGCCGCCGGCTCACCGCCGCCCACGACGCGCTGGACCCGGCGGCGGCCCGGGCGCTGCGGCTGCTCTCGCTGGCGGACGGCGCCACCGTCCGGGTCGCCACCGCGGCCCGCGTCCTCGACGAGTCGCCCGCCCATACCGAGGACCTGCTCGAACAGCTGGTCGACACCCACCTGCTCACCGACCACCGGCCGGGCGAGTACCGCTGGTCCCCACTGGTCCGCCCGGTCGCCCGCGAGCGGAGCCTGCTCCTGGACAGCGAGCCGGAGCGGCGCCGCGCCCTGGAGCGCGCGGCGCACCGCAGCGACCCGCTGGCCGCCGTGGCCTGCTGACCCGGGCCGGCCGGACCCGGGGCCGACCGGCACGCACCGCCTCAGGGCGGCGGTGCGGTCACCGGGCGCCAGCCCAGACTGGTCGAGAGGATCATGGTGCTGGACGGCGGCCCGTACTCGGCGAGCCGCTCGATCAACGCCTCGAAGGCCTGCATCGACGGGGCCTCGACCCGCAGGATGCTGCACACGTCGCCGGTCACCCGGTGGATCTCCCGGACCCCCGGCCAGCCGGCGACCTCCGGGTCGCGCATCACGCAGCGCGGCCCGTAGCAGGAGACCCGGACGAACGCGGCCACCGTCCAGCCCGCCCGGACGCCGTCGACCTGCGCGTGGTAGCCCGCGACCACCCCGGACTCCTCCAGCCGGCGCACCCGCTCGGCCACCGCCGGCGGGGACAGGTGGACCCGCCGGGACAGCTCGCTGAACGAGAGCCGGGCATCGTCCTGGAGCTCGCGGAGAATCGCCCAGTCCATGTCGTCCACGGGGGCACCTTTCGATCGCAAAGTGATCACGCCGAACGGGTTGCGGACCGACGGTCGGACGGCCCCGCCACCGTTGATCCAGTATTCCACCGGCCCCTCCTCCGGCGCCATCATGGCCGGGCCTGCAACAAGGAGGGTGATCACCATGGAAGAGACCGCCGTGAAACACGCGGTACGGCCGGCCACCGCCCGGGAGCGCGCCGATCGCGCCGCCGCCACCGGAGGGGTGCCGACCCTCGACTTCCAGGGCCTCGTGCCGTACGACGCGTACGTCCGCGCCTCCGACCTGCACCGGCTCCAGCACCCGCTGAGCGAGGACTCCGGCGAGATGTCCTTCCTGGTGATCAGCCAGGTGATGGAGCTGTACTTCGGCCTCGCCCGGCACGAGCTGACGGAGGTGCAGCGCCGGCTGCGCGCCGACGACGTGTGGGGCGCGCTGCTGCCGCTGCGCCGCACCGCTCTGCACCTGGAGGGGCTGACCGCCAGCTGGCAGACGCTGAGCTGGATGACCCCGGCCGACTTCAACCGGTTCCGCAACCTGCTCGGCGAGGGCTCCGGCTTCCAGTCCGCGATGTACCGGCGGCTGGAGTTCGCGCTCGGCCTGCGGACCGCCTCGCTGATCCGGCCGTTCCGCTCGCAGCCCGACGTGCACGCCGAGCTGACCGCCGCGCTCACCGTCCCCAGCCTCTGGGACGACGTGGTCGCGCTGCTCGCCCGCCGCGGCTTCGAGCTGCCGGACGACCTGCTGGCCCGCGACGTCGCCGAGGAGCACGAGGCCCACCCGGCCGTCGAGGCCGCCTGGGTGGAGATCTACCGCGACAACGGCCCCGACAACCACCTGCGGCTGCTCGGCGAGGCCCTCACCGAGGTCGCCGACCGCTTCGGCGACTGGCGCTACCGGCACCTGAACGCCGTCCGCCGCACGATGGGCGCCAAGCCGGGGAGCGGCGGGTCCAACGGTCTGGCCTGGCTCCAGCGCAGCATGGCCAGGGAGGTCTTCCCCGAGCTGTGGTCCGCCCGCACGTACATGTGAGAAGAGAGAGCCCTGCCGTGAGCACCCGACCCACCCTCCTCGACGAGGAGGAGGCCCGCCGGCTGGACGCCGCCGACCCGGGCCACCGCGAGCTGTTCCACATCCCGCCCGCGGACGGCGGCCGCCATGCCGAGGCCGCGTACTTCGCCGGCAACTCGCTCGGCCTCCAGCCCCGCGCCACCCGGGACGAGCTGCTGGCCGACCTCGCCGACTGGCAGCGCCTGGGCGTCGAGGGCCACCTGGAGGCCGGCCGGCCCTGGCTGCCGTACCACGAGCTGCTCACCGAGCCCGCGGCCCGCCTGGTCGGCGCCCGGCCGGAGGAGACCGTGGTGATGAACTCGCTGACGGTCAACCTGCACCTGCTGATGGTCTCGTTCTACCGCCCGGCCGGGCGGCGCACCCGGATCGTGATCGAGGACAGCGCCTTCCCGTCCGACAGCTACGCCGTGCGGAGCCAGGCCCGGTTCCACGGCCTCGACCCGGACACCGCCGTGGTGCGGCTGCGGCCCAGGCCCGGCGAGTCGGTACTGCGCACCGAGGACGTGCTGGCCTTCCTGGAGCGGGAGGGCGACACGGTGGCGCTGCTGCTGCTCGGCGGCGTCAACTACCTGACCGGCGAGCTGATGGACATCCCGGAGATCACCGCGGCCGGCCGGGACGCCGGCGCCGTGGTCGGCTGGGACCTCGCGCACGCCGCCGGCAACGTGCCGCTGCAGCTGCACGACTGGGGCGTGGACTTCGCCGCCTGGTGCTCCTACAAGTACCTCAACTCCGGACCTGGTGCGCTGGCCGGCGTCTTCGTCCACCGGCGGCACCTGGCCGACCGGACGCTGCCGCGCCTCGAGGGCTGGTGGAGCACCGAGCCCGCCACCCGCTTCCTGATGGCGCCCGTCTCCGCGCCGCCGGCCAGCGCGGACGCCTGGCAGGTCTCCAACCCGCCGATCTTCGCGATGGGCCCGGTCCGGACCTCGCTGGAGCTGTTCGACAAGGTCGGCATGGAGGCGCTGCGCGCCCGCAGCGTCCGGCTCACCGGCTACCTGGAGCGGCTGCTCGACGCGGTCACCCCGGGCCGGCCGCTGACCGTCGTCACCCCGCGCGACCCCGAGCGCCGCGGCTGCCAGCTGTCGCTGCGGATCGGCCGCGGCAGCGCCGCCGAACTCGCCCGCCGGCTGCGGCACGAGCACGGCGTGGTGACCGACGCCCGCGAGCCCGACATCGTGCGGCTCGCCCCCGTACCGCTCTACTCGACCTACCACGACTGCTGGCGGGCCGCCGACGCGCTGGCCCGGACCGTGGCGGAGGACGCATGAACGACGACGGCACGGTCGCGATCGTCGGCGCCGGCCTGACCGGCTGCCTGCTCGCCTGCTACCTGGCCCGGCGCGGCCACCGGGTGGTGCTCTACGAGCGCCGGCCCGACCCGCGGACCGGCACCCCCGAACGCGGCCGCTCGATCAACCTGGCGCTCTCCGAGCGCGGCCTGGACGCGCTGCGCCGGATCGGCCTGGAGGAGCGGGTGATGGCCGACGCGCTGCCGATGCGCGGCCGCATCATCCACCCGGTCGAGGGCGAGCCCGCCTTCCAGGCGTACAGCCACGACGGCGAGCGGGCGATCAACTCGATCAGCCGCGGCGCGCTGAACAACGCCCTGCTGGCCGCGGCGGAGGCCGCGCCGGGCGTCGAGGTCCGGTTCGAGCACCGGCTGACCGGGCTGGACGCCCGCTCCGGCGCGATGGTCTTCGACACGCCGGAGGGCGAGCTGAAGGCCGACGCGGCCGTGGTGCTCGGCGCCGACGGCGCCGGCTCGGCCGTCCGCGCCCGGCTGGTCGAGGCCGGGTACACCGAGGAGAACGCCGACCACCTCGACTACGGCTACAAGGAGCTGACCGTCCCGGCGGTGGACGGCGACTTCGCCCTCGACCCGGGCGCGCTGCACATCTGGCCGCGCGGCACCTCGATGATGATCGCGCTGCCCAACCCGGACCGCTCCTTCACCTGCACGATGTTCTGGCCGACCACTGGCCCGGGCAGCTTCGCCGCGCTGGACCACCCGCGGGCGATCGAGGAGCACTTCGCCGCGCACTACCCGGACGTGGTGCCGCTCGCCCCCGGGCTGGTCGACGACTACCGGCTCAACCCGGTCGGCCGGCTCGGCACCGTGCGCTGCGCGCCGTGGCAGGCCGAGGGCCGGGTGGCGCTGGTCGGCGACGCGGCGCACGCCATCGTGCCGTTCTACGGGCAGGGCGCCAACTGCGGTTTCGAGGACGTCGTCGAACTGGACCGCTGCCTCGCCGCGACCGGCGGCGACTGGGCGCCCGCGCTCGCCCGCTACCAGCGGCGGCGCAAGGCGAACGCCGACGCGATCGCCGAGATGGCGCTGGAGAACTTCGTGGAGATGCGCGACAAGGTCGCCTCCCCGCTGTTCCGCACCGTCAAGAGCGTGGAGCACGCGCTGGAGCGGGCCCTGCCCGGCCGGTACGTGTCCCGCTACGAGCTGGTCTCGTTCTCCACAGTGCCGTACGCGGAGGTGCAGCACCGGGTGCGGCGCCAGCAGCGGCTGCTCGCGGCCGGTGCCGCGGTGGTGCTGGCCGGCGCGGCGGCCGCCGCCGTCCGTCTGATCGGGAGGAAGAAGCGGTGAGCGAGCGACTGTGGCACCCCGGGCTGCTGGCCGGACGGCCGGACGGCGCCCCCGGGCTGCTCCGCAACTACGTGGGCGGGGAGTTCACCGGCTCGGCCCGGACCTTCGCCAAGACCAGCCCGGTCACCGGCGAGGTGCTGTTCGAGGTCGCCGAGGCCGACCGCGGCACCGTGGACGACGCGGTGTCCGCCGCCCGGGCCGCACTGCGCGGCCCGTGGGGCCGGATGGGCGAGCAGGAGCGCGCGGCGGTGCTGCGCCGGGTCGCCGACGAGCTGGAGCGCCGCGTCGACGACGTGACCGCGGCGGAGATCGGCGACACCGGCAAGCACGTCGCCCAGGCCAGGACCCTGGACGTGCCGCGCGGCGCGGCCAACTTCCGGGCCTTCGCCGACATCGCCTCCACCACGCCCACCGAGTCCTTCACCACCGCCACGGCCGGCGGCGGCCGGGCGCTCAACTACGCGGTGCGCAAGCCCGTCGGCGTGGTCGCGGTGATCGTGCCGTGGAACCTGCCGCTGCTGCTGCTCACCTGGAAGGTCGCCCCCGCGCTGGCCTGCGGCAACACGGTGATCGTGAAGCCGTCCGAGGAGACCCCCTCCTCGGCGACGCTGCTCGCCGAGGTGATGGCCGCGGCCGGGGTGCCCGACGGCGTGTTCAACGTGGTGCACGGCTTCGGCCCGGACTCCGCGGGCGAGTTCCTGACCCGGCACCCCGGGGTGGACGCGATCACCTTCACCGGCGAGTCGGCGACGGGCAGCGCGATCGCCAAGGCGGCCGCCGACGGGGTGAAGGCCGTCTCCTTCGAGCTCGGCGGCAAGAACGCCGGTCTGGTCTTCGCCGACGCCGACCTGGACGCCGCGGTGGAGGGATCGGTGCGCTCCTCCTTCACCAACGGCGGGCAGGTCTGCCTGTGCACCGAGCGGATCTACGTGCAGCGGCCCCTCTTCGAGGAGTTCGCCGAACGCCTCGCCAAGCGGGCCGGCGAGCTCGCGTTCGGCTGGCCGGCGGACGAGGCCACCGGGACGACGCCGCTGATCTCCCGTCAGCACCGGGAGAAGGTGCTCGGCCACTACGAGCTGGCGCGCGCCGAGGGCGCCGAGGTGCTGGCCGGCGGCGGGGTGCCGCACTTCGGCGACGCCCGGGACGGCGGCTGGTACGTCCAGCCGACGGTGTGGACGGGGCTGGGCCCCGACGCCCGCACCAACCGCGAGGAGGTGTTCGGCCCGGTCTGCCACATCGCCCCGTTCGACGACGAGGACGAGGCCTTCGCGCTCGCCAACGACAGCGCGTACGGGCTCGCCGCGACCGTGTGGACGCAGAACGTCGGCCGGGCCCACCGGGCCGGGGCCGCCCTGGACGCCGGCCTGGTCTGGGTGAACACCTGGTTCCTGCGCGACCTGCGCACCCCGTTCGGCGGGATGAAGGCCTCGGGGGTGGGCCGCGAGGGCGGCGTGCACTCCCTGGACTTCTACAGCGAACTCACCAACGTCTGCATCCAGCTCTGACCCGGAAAGGCACCCCGAACGTGACACTGGACAAGGAGCGGGCGGCCGAACTGGCCGCCCGGCTGGACGAGGCGGCCCGCTCCCGCACCGCGACCGCGCAGCTCGCCGCGGCGGCCGGGGCGGACACCGACGACGCGTACGCCGTCCAGGCCGCCCTGGTCGAGCGGCGGCTCGCCCGGGGCGAGCGCGCGGTCGGCCTCAAGATGGGTCTGACCAGCCACGCCAAGATGGCCCAGATGGGCGTGTCGGAGGTGATCTGGGGCCGGCTCACCGACGCCATGGACGTCCCGGACGGCGGCTCCGTCGACACCGCGGACTACATCCACCCCCGGGTCGAGCCGGAGGTGGCGTTCCTGATGGCCCGGGACGTCGAGCCGGGCGACGCCTTCGAGGACGCGGTGGCGGCGGTCGCCCCGGCGCTGGAGCTGATCGACTCCCGGTACGCCGACTTCCGCTTCTCGCTGCCGGACGTGATCGCCGACAACACCTCGGCGGCGGCCTTCACCGTCGGCCCGTGGCAGCCGCTGCCGGCCGGCCTCGCCGACCTGCCCGTCCGGCTGGAGATCGACGGCGAGACGGTGGAGAGCGGCTCGACCGCCGCGATCCTCGGCGACCCGCGGCGCGCCTTCGAGGAGGCGGTGCGCCTCGCCGACCGGTCCGGCGTACGGCTGCGCGAGGGCTGGGTGCTGCTGGCCGGCGCGGCCACCGCCGCGGTGCCGCTGCGGCCGGGGGCCGCCGTCCGGGCCGTCGTCGAGGGCCTGGGCACCGCCTCGCTGCACGCACTCCCCGAGGGGGCCGGCCGTGGCTGACGCCCGGGTGGTGGCGGGCAAGGCCGTGCCGCGCGGCCGGTTCCCGCACGTCAAGGTGGTCGGGCAGCTGGTCTTCGTCTCCGGGACGAGCAGCCGCCGCCCGGACAACACGATCGCCGGCGCCGAGGTGGACGCGCTGGGCACCACGGCGCTGGACATCCGGGTGCAGACCCGCGCCGTGATCGAGAACATCCGCGACCTGCTCCGCGAGGTCGGCGCCGACCTGTCCGACCTCGCACAGGTCACCGCCTACCTGGTGAACATGAACGACTTCGGCGGCTACAACGAGGTCTACGCCGAGTACTTCGACGAGACCGGCCCGACCCGCACCACGGTCGCCGTGCACCAGCTCCCGCACCCGCACCTCTTGATCGAGATCCAGGCCGTCGCCGTACTGCCGAGCCCCACCGGACAGGAGAGTTGACCATGAGCGAGATCACCGACCCGATCGGCTTCCCGGGCTGGATCGAGGCCAACCGGCACCTGCTGCGCCCCCCGGTGAACAACCGCCAGATGTTCCCGACCGGCTCGGACTTCATCGTCCAGGTGGTGGGCGGCCCGAACGCCCGCACCGACTTCCACGTCGACCCGTACGAGGAGTTCTTCTACCAGGTCAAGGGCGACATGCACGTCGACCTGATGACCGCCGACGGGCCGCGGACGGTGCACGTCCGGGAGGGCCAGATGTGGGTGCTGCCGGGGAACACCCCGCACTCCCCGCAGCGGCCCGACCCGGAGTCGATCGGCCTGGTGATCGAGCGGGTCCGCGAGGAGGGCACCCTGGAGAAGTTCCAGTGGTACTGCGGGGAGTGCCACGCGGTGGTGCACGAGGTGGAGCTCCAGGTCCGCGACATCGTCGCCGACCTGCCGCCGGTCTTCCAGGCGTTCTACGCCGACGAGAAGGCCCGCACCTGCGGTGCCTGCGGCGCGCTCCACCCGGGGAAGGCCGCGTGAGCGGCCCGGTCGTCGACGTCCACACCCACCTGGTGCCGCGCGGCTGGCCGGACCTCGGCGCGGCCTGCGGCGGCACCGGCTGGCCGTGGCTGCGGATCGACTCCGAGCGGCAGGCCATGATCATGGTCGGCGAGACGGAGTTCCGCCCGGTCGGCGCCGAGTGCTGGGACGCGGACGTCCGCCGCGCGGACATGGCCGCCGACGGGGTGGACGTCCAGGTGGTCTCCCCCACCCCGGTCTTCTTCGGCTACGAGCGGCCGGCCGACCAGGCCGCCAAGGTCGCCCGGATCTTCAACGACCTCACCCTGGAGGTCACCGCCGGCGGCGACGGCCGGCTGGTGCCGTTCTGCCAGGTCCCGCTGCAGGACCCGGACGCCGCCTGCGCGGAGCTCGACCGCTGCCTGGCGGCCGGCCACGCCGGGGTGGAGATCGGCAACCACGTCGGCGACCGCGACCTCGACGACGAGGGGATCGTCACCTTCCTCCAGCACTGCGCCGAGGTCGGCGCACCGGTCTTCGTGCACCCCTGGGACATGCCCGGCGGCCCGCGCCTGGACCGCTGGATGGCCCGCTGGCTGACCGGCATGCCCGCAGAGACCCACCTGTCGGTGCTGGCGATGATCCTCGGCGGGGTCTTCGACCGGGTTCCGGACACCCTGCGGCTGTGCTTCGCGCACGGCGGCGGCAGCTTCCCGTTCTGGCTGGGCCGGGCCGACAACGCCTGGCACCGGCGCGGCGACCTGGTGCGCGGCCGCTCCGAGCACCCGCCGAGCCACTACACCGACCGGTTCCTGGTGGACTCGGTGGTGTTCGAGCCGGCCGCGCTGCGCCTGCTGGTCGACGCGCTGGGCGAGGACCAGGTGGTGCTCGGCAGCGACTACCCGTACCCGCTGGGCGAGCGGCCGGTCGGCCGGGTGGTCAGGGAGGCGGACTTCCTGACGGACAAGCAGCGCGACAAGCTGCTGTCCGGCAACGCGCTGCGCTTCCTGGGTCGGGGGTGACGACCGTGGAGGACCGCTCGGTGCTGGAGCGCCCGGCCCCGGCCCCGGCGCTGACCGTCCGCTACGGCGACGGCCCGGAGCACCTCGCGGACGTCTGGCCGGGCGGCGCGGCCGCCGCGGACCGCCCGCTCGCGGTGATGGTGCACGGCGGCTTCTGGCGCCCGGAGTACGACCGGCTGCACACCCGGCCGCTGTGCGCGGCACTGGCGGCGGCCGGGTGGACGGCGGTGTCGGTGGAGTACCGGCGGCGCCCCGGGGACCCGGACGCCACCGTGCAGGACGTCGCCGCCGCACTGGCCGCGCTGCCGGTCGAGCTGGCCGGCCGGGTGCCGTTCGACGGGCGGACGGCGGTGCTCGGGCACTCCGCCGGCGGGCACCTGGCGCTCTGGGCCGCCGCGGCGGCCCCGGCCCCCGGCCTGGCCGGCACGGTGGCGCTGGCACCGGTCGCCGACCTCGCCCTGGCGCACCGGCTGGATCTGGACGGCGGCGCGGTCGCCGACTTCCTGGGCGGCGGACCGGAGGGCCGGGCCGATCTGGACCCGGTACGGCTCGCCGCACCGGCCGCGCCCGTGGTGCTGGTGCACGGCACCGCGGACGCCGTCGTGCCGCCGTCGCTGACCGAGTCGTACACCGCGGCGCACCCGGCGGCGCGGGCCGTCCCGGTGCCCGGCGCGGGCCACTTCGCGCTGATCGACCCGCTGAGCCCGGCCTGGACCGCGGTCCTCGCCGCGCTGGCCTCGCTCGACGGCTGAGGGCCGGGCGGCCGGAGGGAAACGGACCGGGCCCGCGGGGGGGGGGGGGGGCCCCCGCCGGCCCCGCGCCGGCGGCGCGGGGGGCGGGAGAGAAA
>NZ_JBHWBW010000193.1:12712-13349 GCF_042735675.1 Kitasatospora sp. NPDC059571 | reverse complement strand
GGCGCCGAGCGGGTGCTCGGTGCCGGGGCCGCCGGGTCGGGCCGTGGGCGTCAGGGGGCCTGGTAGCCGAAGACGTCCACCACGACGTGCACCGAGGCATCGCTGCCGTTGTAGAACGACGCCTTGCCGTCCTTCACCGGGACCACGACCTGGTTGGCGATGGTCTGGCCCGCCACCCAGTTGAGGTTGGAGGCGTTCGGCCGGGCGGTGCCGTACGGGTAGGCCGTCAGGAAGCCGGGGCCGCCGGGGGCGGTCACCGTGACGTTCAGGGTCACGGCCGTCGCGGGGACGTTGAGCGCCAGGTCCAGCGTGCCCCTGGCCGGGACGGCGCCCGCACGACGGACCGGACCGTCGCCGCCGCCCCAGTCCTGGCGGGTGTCCATCGCCCGCCACGGGCCGACCGGACGGTACGTGTCGAGGCCCTTGGCGCCGTAGTAGCCGGCGAGGTCCGCGACCAGGTGCACGGTACCGGGGGAGGAGTTGCGGAAGGAGACCTTGCCGTCCTTCACCGGGACGGTCACCAGGTTCGGGACCGTCCGGCCCGCGACCCAGTTCAGGTTCGAGGCGGTGGGAACCGCGTCACCGTGCGGATACACCGTCAGGTAACCGGGCGCGGTGGTGGCGGTGACGGTCACGT
>NZ_JBHWBW010000193.1:0-12614 GCF_042735675.1 Kitasatospora sp. NPDC059571 | reverse complement strand
GCCACCTGGAGGTCGACCGTGCCGCCCGGAGCCACCGCGGTGGTGGTCGCAACACCCACCTTCGACCGGGTGTCCAGCAGCCGGGTCGGACCGGCGGAGGTGAAGACGCTGCCCTTGGCGCCGTAGTAGCCGGCGAGGTCGGCGACCAGGTGCACGGTACCGGGGGAGGAGTTGCGGAAGGAGACCTTGCCGTCCTTCACCGGGACGGTCACCAGGTTCGGGACCGTCTGCCCCGCGACCCAGTTCAGGTTCGAGGCGGTGGGAACCGCGTCACCGTGCGGATACACCGTCAGGTAACCGGGCGCGGTGGTGGCGGTGACGGTCACGTTCATCGTCACCGCGGTCACCCCGCTCGCCGGCACCCCGGCCACACCGGCCACCTGGAGGTCGACCGTGCCGCCCGGAGCCACCGCGGTGGTGGTCGCAACACCCACCTTCGACCGGGTGTCCAGCAGCCGGGTCGGACCGGCAGGGGTGAAGACGCTGCCGAAGTTCGCGAACTCGTTCCAGCCGCGGTCGCGGTAGCCGCTGCCGGTACCCGTGTTGGCGACCACCGGGTCGTCGAGGATCGGGTAGCCCAGGCCGTCGGTGGTCAGCATGCCGGGCGCGTTCTCGTCCGCCGAGTCGATGATCGGGGAGGGCGAGGCGGTCGGGTTCGGGTCGGCCACGAGGTCGTGCGCGCCCTGACCGGTCGCGGCGGTGAAGGCCTGTCGGCCCGTGTAGGCCGCACCGGCCCAGTTGTAGGCGGCCCCGCCGCTCACCGGCGAGACCACGTTGTAGTCGACCCTGGTGCCCGCAGTGGCGGTCGGGGCGACGGTGATGCCGGTGTCGTGCGCGTGCGAGGCGCACGCCTGGTACCACTTCGACGTGTCGACCACGTTGTTCTCGACGGTCGCGCCGCCGGAGGCGCCGTCCACCACGATGCCCGGGAAGCACTGCGACATGATGCTGTTCGCCACGACGACCGTGTTCGGCGCGTCGTTGACCCTGACGCCGGTCATGTCGTCGACGAAGTTGGCGCCGATCTCGTTGGTGGTCACCACCGTGCCGGTGGAGCCGCCGTCCACCAGGACCGCGGGCCCCGGGTTGTAGCCGAACCGGCTGCGGCCGTAGACCACCTTGTCGGAGCCGTGGGTGATCCTGACGCTGCCGTACCAGGTCTGGATCCCCATGAAGGTGACGTCCGAGGCGCCGTCGGCCAGTACGGCCTCCTGCTGCTTCCCCTCCACCGTCAGGTTCTCGATCCGGAGGTGCTGGGCGCCCTGCACCACCAGCCCGTGGCCGGGGCTGCCCGGCGCCCGCAGTGCGGCGGTGGCCATCGTGTCGGGATCCCACTTCGGGCCCCGGAAGGTGATCGGCGCCTCGGCCGTCCCCGAACGGGTGAGGATGACGTTGCCGTTGTAGTCGCCGGGCGCGATCTCGACCGTCTGGCCCGGCTGCACGACGGCGGCCGCGGCCGAGACCTGGCAGAACGGGACGGCCTGGGTGCCGCTCCCGGAGTCCGAACAGTGCGAGCCCTGCGCGCTGTTCACGTAGAGCGTGGCGGCCTCGGCCGCGGCGCCGCCGGACGCGACGACGGGCAGGCCGACCGCGCCGAGAAGGACGGCGCCGAAGGCCGCCGCCATTCGATTGCTGTAAATGGTTGCCCCCCTGGGCAGACAGAAGTGAGCCGCGTGCACGCGGAGCCCTCGACATTCGCACACACATGTGGATGGAGGGCGAACGGATCATGCCACAGCGGTATCGCGCGCGCCAGGAGGAATTTCGCAGGCGGACCAGCCCGGCGGGCAAGGCCCCGCCGGGCACGACGGTCCGCAGCCGCTACTGCCCCGGGCGGACGGTGATCTCGGTGAGTTCGGCGTCGCGCGGGAGGTCGATCGCGGTGAGGATCGCGGTGGCGACCGACTCGGGGGCGATCCACTGGGCGGGGTCGTACGCCCGGCCCTCCTGGCGGTGGACCTTCTCCTGCATCGGGGTGGCGGTGCGGCCCGGGTAGACGGTGGTGACCCGCACGCCGTTGCCGTGCTCCTCGGCGCGCAGCGCGTCAGCCAGCGCCCGGACGCCGAACTTGCTGGCCGCGTACGCCGCCCAGTTGGCGTCGGCGCGCAGGCCGGCGCCGGAGTTGACGAAGACCACGTGGCCGCGGGCCAGCCGCAGCGAGGGCAGCAGCAGCCGGGTGATCTCGGCCGGGGAGACCGTGTTGACGTTCAGCTGCTCCTGCCAGGCCTTCACCGGCAGGTCGCCGACGTGGCCGAGCTCGACCACGCCGGCGATGTGCAGCAGCGAGTCCAGCTCGACCGGAAGGCTCTGGTGGCCGAAGGCCCAGGACAGCTTCGCCGGGTCGGCGAGGTCGCCGACCAGGGTGCCGGCGCCGGGGTGGCGCTCGCGCAGCTGGGCGGCGCGGCGGGCGTCGCGGGCGAGCAGCAGGACGTCCTCGCCGCGTGCCAGCAGCCGCTCCGCGACGACGGAGCCGATGCCGGAGCCGGCGCCGGTGATCAGGTGGGTGCCCATCCGGGACGTCCTCTCAGCGGGAGCGGTCGAGGGCCGCGAAGGCCTCGGCCGGGGTGGTGGCGAAGATGACCAGCTCGGCCAGCGGGCGGGGCAGGAAGCCCTCGGTCTCCATCCGCTCCAGCTGGGTGCGCAGGCCCGCGTAGAAGCCCTCGGTGTCCAGCAGGACGACCGGCTTGTCGTGCAGGCCGTGCTTCTTGAGCTCCAGCACCTCGGTGACCTCGTCGAGCGTGCCGAGGCCGCCGACCAGCACCACGACCGCGTCGGCGCGCTCCAGCAGCAGGGCCTTGCGGGCGGCCAGGTCGGGGGCGGAGACGAGTTCGTCGGCGCCCTCGTACGCCTTGTGGGCGAGCAGGTCGACGGAGATGCCGACCAGGCGGCCGCCGGCCTCCTTGACGCCGTCGGCGAGCAGCCCCATCAGGCCGGCGTGCGAGCCGCCCCAGACCAGGGTGTCGCCGCGCTCCCCCAGCCGGCGGGCGAAGTCGGCGGCGGGGACGGTGTAGCGGTCGTCGAGCGAGTACGCGGAGCAGAAGACGGTGATGTTCATAGGCCCTCAGGTCTACCACGGCCGGCCGCCCGGGCTCATCGGGATTCCGCCCGGTCCGGCGGCCGCCGGACCGCAGCACGGCGGGCGGCGGGCGTCAGCCGTCAGGCTTCAGGCGTCAGGCGTCAGGCGTCAGGCGTCAGGCGTCAGGCGCCGGGCGGTGACGGTGCGGCGCTCGGTGGCGGAGATGGTCGCCGAGCCGACCACCCGGGTGCCGTCGTAGAGCACCACGGCCTGGCCGGGGGCGATGCCGCGGGCCGGGGTGTCCAGCTGCACCCGCAGCTCCTCGCCGTCCAGCACCGCGGTCACCGGGACCTCCTCGCCGTGCGCGCGCAACTGGGCGGTGTAGCGGCCCTCGCCCTCGGCGGGGGCGCCGCACCAGCGCGGCGCGATCGCGGTGAGCGCCAGCACGTCCAGGCCCTCGGCGGGGCCGACGGTGACGGTGTTGGTGACCGGCGAGATGTCCAGCACGTACCGCGGCTTGCCGTCGGCGGCCGGGCGGCCGATCCGCAGGCCCTTGCGCTGGCCGATGGTGAAGCCGTACGCGCCCTCGTGCTCGCCGAGCTTGGTGCCGTCGGCGTCGACGATGTCGCCGGTGGCGGTGCCGAGGTGCTTGGCCAGGAAGCCCTGGGTGTCGCCGTCGGCGATGAAGCAGATGTCGTGGCTGTCGGGCTTCTTGGCGACGGCCAGGCCGCGGCGCTCGGCCTCGCGGCGGATCTCGTCCTTGGTGGTGTCGCCGAGCGGGAAGAGCGAGTGGGCGAGCTGGTCGGCGTCCAGCACCCCGAGCACGTACGACTGGTCCTTGGCGGCGTCCACGGCGCGGTGCAGCTCGCGGCCGCCGCCGGGGAGCTCGACGATCCGGGCGTAGTGGCCGGTGCAGACCGCGTCGAAGCCGAGCGCGAGGGCCCGGTCGAGCAGCGCCGCGAACTTGATCTTCTCGTTGCAGCGCAGGCACGGGTTGGGGGTGCGGCCGGCCGCGTACTCGGCGACGAAGTCGTCGATGACGTCCTCGCGGAACCGCTCGGCGAGGTCCCACACGTAGAACGGGATGCCGATCACGTCGGCGGCCCGCCGGGCGTCGCGGGAGTCCTCGATGGTGCAGCAGCCGCGGGCGCCGGTGCGGAAGGACTGCGGGTTGGACGACAGCGCCAGGTGCACACCGGTCACCTCGTGGCCCGCCTCGGCGGCCCGGGCGGCGGCGACGGCGGAGTCCACCCCGCCGGACATCGCGGCCAGCACGCGCAGGCGGCGGCCGTCGGAGGGAGCGGTCGGGGCACCGGGGAAGTCAGTCATGATGACGTCCAGCGTACGGGGTCCGCTCCGCCGTCCGGTTCGCCCGTCCGTGCGACCGGCATCCGTCGCGAGATGTACGTCCGGTGCATCGCGGGGCGCACCCGCCCCGGCGAAAGATCGTCCCGTCGGTGCCCGATTCCGGCCGTTCCGGTTCCTACGGTGGAAACGACCGTCCGATCGCCCCCCGCGAGGATGCCAACCATGATCGAAGCCGTCGGCCTGACCAAGCGCTACGGCCCGCGCACCGCCGTCGAGGACCTGAGTTTCACCGTGCGCCCCGGCGCCGTGACCGGATTCCTCGGCCCCAACGGCGCCGGCAAGTCCACCACCATGCGGATGCTGCTCGGCCTGGACGCGCCGAGCGCCGGCCGTGCCACCGTGAACGGCCGCCGCTACGCCGACCACCCCGCGCCGCTGCGCGAGGTCGGCGCGATGCTGGAGGCCCGCGCCATCCACACCGGCCGCAGCGCGCACAACCACCTGGCCGCCCTGGCCGCCACCCACGGCATCGGCCGGCGCCGGGTCAACGAGGTCGTCGACCTGGTCGGCCTGCGCGAGGTGGCCCGCAAGCGGGCCGGCGGGTTCTCGCTCGGCATGGGCCAGCGCCTGGGCATCGCCTCCGCGCTGCTCGGCGACCCGGCCACGCTCATCCTGGACGAGCCGGTCAACGGCCTCGACCCGGAGGGCATCCTGTGGATCCGCAACCTCCTCAAGTCGCTCGCCGCCGAGGGCCGCACCGTGCTGGTCTCCTCGCACCTGATGAGCGAGATGGCGCTGACCGCGGAGTACCTGATCGTGATCGGCCGCGGCCGGCTGATCGCCGACACCTCGGTGGCCGAGTTCACCGCGCAGGCGTCCAGCGGCGCCGTCCTCGTCCGCTCCCCCGACGCGGTGAAGCTGGCCGACCTGCTGGGCGCCCTGCCGGGCGTCGGGGCGGTCCCCGACGCGGACGACGCGCTGCGCCTGACCGTGACCGGCACGGACGCCGAGCGGATCGGCCGCCTCGCCGCCGAGAACGCCCTGGTGCTGTTCGAGCTCACCCCGCAGCAGGCCTCGCTGGAGGAGGCGTTCATGGAGCTGACCCGGGACGCCGTGGAGTACCAGGCCGTCGTGGCCCCCGCCGAGCTGGTCAAGGAGACCGTCGCATGAGCACCGCCGCCCTCCCCGCCGAGGCCGCGCCCCGCGCCGCCGGCGTGACCCTGCCGCGGGTCGTCCACTCCGAGTGGATCAAGTTCCGGTCGCTGCGCTCCACGTACTGGACGCTGGCGATCACCATGGCGCTCACCATCGGGATCGCGGCCCTGGCGTGCTGGGGCGCAGTCAGCCGGCTGGACCGCCTCCCCGCCGCTGAGCGGGCCGCGTTCTCCCCGGCCGAGCACAGCCTCCGGGGCTACTTCGTCGCCCAGCTGGCGATCGGTGTCCTCGGCGTGCTGGTCATCACCGGCGAGTACTCGACCGGGATGATCCGCGCCTCGCTCTCGGCGGTGCCCAGGCGGCTGCCGGTCCTGTGGGCCAAGTCCGCCGTCTTCGGCGCCGTCGCCTGGGTCGTCAGCACCGTCGCGTGCCTGATCGCCTTCTTCGTCGGCCAGTCCATCCTCGCCTCCAAGCACCTGGACACCACGCTCTCGGCGCCCGGCGTCACCCGCGTGGTGCTCGGCATGGGCCTGTACCTCACCGCCGTCGGCCTGCTCTCCGTCGGCATCGGCACGATGATCCGCAACACCGCCGGCGGCATCGCGGCCGTGGTCGGCGTGCTGATGCTGCTCCCGCTGCTCATGGAGGCACTGCCCAGCTCCTGGCAGGACAACATCTCGCCGTACCTGCCGAGCAACGCCGGCGGGGCCCTCACCACCCTCCACCAGGGCCCGCACGACCTCGCGCCGTGGACGGGATTCGGCGTCCTCTGCCTGTACGTGCTGGCGTCGCTCATCGGCGCGGCCGTCGTCCTCAAGCGACGGGACGCGTGACGGCCGCCCCGCCGCCGCGTGTGAGCATGGTCCGGTGACCTCGTCCGAGCAGACCCTGCCGGCCCGGTCCGCGCGCCCCGGCGCCCGGACCGGGTTCGCGGCGCTGCCCGCCCTCCTCGGGCAGCTGCGGGTCCGGGTGCTCACCGAGCGGTACCCGACGGCGGTGGACTTCTGCTGCGCACTGGCGCTGCTGCTGCTCACCGCCGTCCCGCAGCACCGCGAGCTGCACGCCCGCCCGTGGTTCTGGCTGCTGCAGGCCGCCCTGGTGCTGCCGCTGACCTTCCGCCGGCGCGCGCCGTTCGCGGTCTTCGGCGTGACCGCGGCGGTCGCCTTCGTGCAGTGGCTGACCGCCCACGCGATGCCCGCCGACCTGGCGGTGCTGCTCGCGCTGTACACCGTCGCCGCGCACTGCCCGCGCCGCCGCACCGCGGTGGCCTACGCCGTGGTCGAGCTCGGCGCCCTGCTGTCGGTGCTGCGCTGGACGCCGACCGGCGAGCACGGCTCGCTGCTCGACAACCAGATCCGGATCTTCGTCCTGCTGTCCGGGACGACGGCGGCCGCCCTGGTGATCGGACTGAACGTGCGCGCCCGGCGGGCCCAGCTGGCCGCCCTGCGGCAGCGCGCCGTCGACCTGGAGCGCTCCCGCGACCAGCAGTCCGCGCTGGCGGTCGCCCAGGAGCGCTCGCGGATCGCCCGCGAGATGCACGACATCGTCACGCACAACCTCTCGGTGATGGTCGCCCTCGCCGACGCCGCCGTGTACGCCAACCCGCGCTCCCCCGAGCGGGCGACCGAGGCGATGCGGCAGTCCGCCGAGACCGGGCGCCGGGCGCTCACCGACATGCGCCGCTTCCTGGGCGTGCTGCGGGCCGACGAACCGGACGCGCTGCGCCACCCGCAGCCCGGCATCGGCCAGCTGGCGGCCCTGGTGGACCAGGTGCGGGCAGCCGGGCTGCCGGCCGGCCTCGCGCTGACGGGCGATCATTCGGGCATCTCCCCCGGCGCCCAGCTGACGGTCTACCGCCTGGTGCAGGAGTCGCTGACCAACACGCTCAAGCACGCCGCGCCCGGCGTCCGCGCCGAGGTGCGGGTCGACTGCTCGCCGGCCGCGGTGGCGGTCGAGGTCAGCGACGACGGGCGGCCGTTCGCGGCCGTCCCCGGCCTCGGCCAGGGCCTGGCCGGGATGCGCGAGCGCGCCGCCGCGTACGGCGGCGACCTGACGGCCGGGCCGCTGCCCGGCGGCGGCTGGCGGGTGGCCGTCACCCTTGACCTGGACGACCCCGAGGAGGCGGACGCCGGATGACCGTACGAGTCCTGCTGGTCGACGACCAGCCGCTGCTGCGGGTGGCGTTCTCGCTGGTGCTGGAGTCGCAGCCGGACATGGCGGTGGCCGGCGAGGCGGAGGACGGCGCCGAGGCCGTGCGGATGGTCGCCGAGCACCCGGTCGACGTGGTGCTGATGGACGTCCGGATGCCCGGCATGGACGGCATCGAGGCGACCCGGCGGATCGTCGAGCGCAGCCCGGACACCCGGGTGCTGATCCTCACCACCTTCGACCTCGACGAGTACGCCTTCGCCGGGCTGCGGGCCGGGGCCTCGGGCTTCCTGCTGAAGAACGCCAGACCGGACGAGCTGCTCGCGGCGATCCGCTGCGTGGCGGCGGGCGACGCGGTGGTCGCGCCGCGGATCACCCGGCGGCTGCTGGACACCTTCGCCTCCCAGCTGCCCGCCGACGGCGGCGGTCCGACCCGCGGCGAGGCGGCCGTCTCGGCGCTGACGGCCCGTGAGCGCAGCGTGCTCGTGCAGGTCGCCCGCGGCCTGTCCAACGCCGAGATCGCGGCCGAACTCTCGCTCGCCGAGGCCACCGTGAAGACCCATGTCAGCCGGATCCTGCTGAAGCTGGGCCTGCGCGACCGGGTCCAGGCGGTGGTCTTCGCCTACGAGAACCGGCTGGTCCACCCCGCCTGACCGGGCGGGGTGCCCTAGCGGGCCTGCGTCCGGGCGCGGCGGCCCGCGGCGGCGCGGCCGGCGTTGCGGGCGCGCTCCACGGCGGGGGCGATCGCGGCGGCGAGCGCCGCGACGTCCCCCTCCTCGGAGGTGTGGCCGAGCGAGAAGCGCAGGCTGGCGCGGGCCAGTACGGGGTCGACGCCCATCGCCAGCAGCACGTGGCTGGGCTGCGGCACCCCGGCCGAGCAGGCCGAGCCGGTGGAGCACTCGATGCCCTGCGCGTCGAGCAGCATCAGCAGCGCGTCGCCCTCGCAGCCGGGGAAGGAGAAGTGCGCGTTGTTGGCGAGCCGCCCGCCGGGCGCGGGGTCGCCGTTCAGCACGGCGTCGGGCACCGCCTTGAGCACCTGGGCGACCAGCTCTCCGCGGAGCGAGCCGACGGCCTCGGCCTGCTCCTCGCGGCGCTCCACGGCCAGCGCGGCGGCCACCGCGAAGGCGGCCGCGCCCGGCACGTCGAGGGTGCCGGAGCGGACGTCCCGCTCCTGGCCGCCGCCGTGCAGCAGCGGTACCGGCGCGGCACTGCGGGCGAGCAGCAGCGCGCCGACGCCGTACGGTCCGCCGATCTTGTGGCCGGTGACGGTGAGCGCGGTGAGCCCCGAGTCGGCGAAGGAGACCGGCACCTGACCGAGCGCCTGCACCGCGTCGGCGTGCATCGGGATGTCGAACTCGGCTGCCACCGCTGCCAGTTCGGCGATCGGCTGGAGAGTGCCGACCTCGTTGTTGGCCCACATGACGGTGACCAGGGCGACGTCGGCGGGGTTGCGCTCGATCGCCTCGCGCAGCGCCTCGGGGTGCACCCGGCCGAGGCCGTCGACCGGCAGGTACTCGACGTCCGCGCCCTCGTGCTCCGCGAGCCAGTGCACCGCGTCCAGCACCGCGTGGTGCTCGACCGGGCTGCTCAGCACCCGTCGGCGGGCCGGGTCGGCGCCGCGGCGCGCCCAGTACAGGCCCTTGACGGCGAGGTTGTCCGACTCGGTGCCGCCCCCGGTGAGCACGATCTCGCTGGGGCGGGCGCCGAGCGAGGCGGCCAGCGACTCGCGGGACTCCTCCACCACCCGGCGGGCGCGTCGGCCGGCCGCGTGCAGCGAGGAGGCGTTGCCGGTGACGCCGAGGTGCGCGCTCATGGCGGCGATGGCCTCGGGCAGCATCGGGGTGGTGGCTGCGTGGTCGAGATATGGCATGGCGGCTCCAGTGTAGGGGCCGCCCGGGGTCGGCCAGGGCCGCGGTCCGGGGGCCGGTCACGATTCGGCCATTGCAGCGGCTGCAACGCCCGGTTAGCCTCCTGCCCCACAGGCGTGCGACGAGGGGTGGACGGATGTCGCAGACGGTGGACCGGGCGCTGACGATCCTCGCCTCCCTGGGCGAGGGCCCCGCCTCGCTGGAGCAGGCGGCCGCACGGATCGGCGTGCACAAGTCCACGGCGCTGCGGCTGCTGCGGACCCTCCAGGAGCACGGCTTCGTGCACCGCCAGCCCGACCACCGCTACCGCCTCGGCGGGCGGCTGTTCGGCCTGGCCCAGCAGGCCCTGGAGGGCATCGACATCCGGCAGGTCGCGGCGCCGTACCTGGCCTCGCTGAACGAGCGGTACGGCCACACCGTGCAGCTGGCCGTGCTGGAGGACGACACGCTGCTCTACCTGGACCGGGTGGAGGGCCGCCACCCGGCGGCGGCCGGCCGCCCGGCGCCCGGCGGGCGGATCGGCATGCGCGCCCCCGCGGCGGCCACCGCGGCCGGCCGGGTGCTGCTCGCGGACCTGCCGGAGGAGCAGCTGACGGCCTTTCTGGAGCAGCTGCGGGCGCGTCCGCAGGGCACCGCGGCCCGCGCCGCCGCGGGCCCGGCCGGCGAGGAGCTGCGGGCCGAGCTGGCGGCCGTGCGCCGCCAGGGCTGGGCGGTGGACCAGGGCGGCTACCGGGAGGCGGTGAACTGCCTGGCCGCCCCGGTGGTGGGGACGGAGGGGCGGGCCATCGCGGCGTGCTCGATCTCCGCACCGGCCCGGGTGGCGCCGCTCGCCGAGCTGAGCCGGCTGCTGCCTGAGCTGCTGTGCACGGTGGAGGCGATCTCGCTGGCGTACGGCGGCTCGCCTACTCCTCGCTGGTGCGAGAACCGTTGCGGTGCCAAGCACGCGGTGCCCGCCAGCCGTACCTGAGGGCGAGCATCCGGATCACGAAGGCGGCCAGCGCGGCCGCGGAGGCGTTCAGCCCGGTGAGCCGGTCGGCGGCGATCAGCAGCGCGACCAGGGTGGCGCCGACCAGGGCGGGCACCGCGTAGATCTCGCGGTCCCAGCGCAGCAGGGAGGGCGGCTCCATGGCGAGCAGGTCGCGGATGACGCCGCCGCCGGCCGCGGTGAGCATGCCGAGGGCGACCGAGGCGACGAAGCCGAGCCCGTAGTCGTGGGCCTTGATGGTGCCGGTCACGCAGAAGAGGCCGAGGCCGGCCGCGTCCAGGGTCTGCACGGCGCGGTTGATCCGCTCCACCTCCGGGTGCAGGAAGAAGACCACCACGCCGGCGGCGAGCGGCGTGGAGAAGTAGCCGAGGTTGCTGAACGCGGCGACCGGGGTGGCCCCGATCACCAGGTCGCGCATCACGCCGCCGCCGAGCGCGGTGGCCTCCGCCAGGACGCAGATGCCGAAGATGTCCATGTTCTTGCGGACGGCCAGCAGGCCGCCGGACAGGGCGAAGACGAAGATGCCGACCAGGTCCAGGGCCTGCTGCAGCCCCGGGGAGAAGATTTGCGAGCTCACCGGCCAAGTCTCCCTGGTCCGGGCGGCGGGTCCGGCGGGCACCCCGCCCGGGCGGCCCGGGGCCGGCGGGCGGGGTGTGCGGGCCCGGGGCGGCCGGTCAGGCGAACGACTCCTGCGGGGCCTGGCCGCCGAGCGCGTTGAGCCGCTCGGGCATCGCCAGGGTGGTCATCCGGCGCCAGCCGAGCACCCGCTCGTAGGCGTACACCGCGTGGATGCCGGCCGCGAGCAGCGCGGACTTGGCCCGCGGCCAGTGCAGGATCCGGCCCATGTGGGCCATCACGGCGAGGCTGACGTCGCGGTAGGTGCGGACCTCGGCCTGCGCGCTCTCCTGGAGGATCCGCAGGATGGTGCGGCCGTGGCCGGCGGCGGCCAGCCGCAGCAGCTCCTCGTGGCAGAAGGCGAGGTGGTTGTCCTCGTCGTTGGAGATCATCTTCACCGCGCGGCCGATCTCGGGGTGGTCGCCGAAGACCTTCTTGAGCAGCTGCATCTGCTCGGCGGCGCGCTGCTCGGTCACCCGGCTGTGCGCCAGGTAGGTGATCACGTCGTACTCGCTGAGCGACTCGTCGCGCCGCAGCCGGCTGTGCGCGAGGCCGATGCCCTGGCGCTCCAGCATCATCGTGTAGTCGGTGTCACCGGGGACGTCCACCGGCTCCAGGCCGCGCTTGTGCAGCAGGGCGTTGAAGATCCGGCCGTGCTTGTCCTCGTCCGCGCCGTGCCGGGCGACCTTGGGGGCGAGCACCTGGTCGGTGACCAGCCGGGAGATCCGCCCGTTCTCCCAGCCGCCCTGGTCCTCGCCCTTGGCCGCGATGCTGCAGAACAGGCGGAACGCCTCGTCGTCGTCGTGGATCTCCTGGAACAGGCTGCGTGCTGAGAGCATCTCGCCCAACTCCCCCGGCCGCCGGTGCCGGCCGTGCGTCGATTCGGATCGGGATACCGTCAGTGAACGCAGCCGCCCCGGGGCCTGCAATTGCACGGGCCGCCCGCTCACCCGGACGGAGGACCCCCCGCTACGGCCGGGTGCCGACGGCGACCAGCGCCGCCGCCGGGAAGCCGCCGGCCGCGTACGGCGCGGCCAGCCGGTCGTAGGCGGCGCGGATCCGGGCGGCGGCGGCCGCCGGGCGGTCCTCGATCAGCGAGGCGGTCAGGACGGTGCCGCCGAGCACGTGGTGCCACCAGGCGTCCGGGTCGGCCCGGTGCGTCCAGTCGGCCCGCTCGACCCGGACGCCGGCCAGGCCGGCGCCGCGCAGCAGTGCGGCCAGGGCCTCCGGGCCGCTGTAGGGCGCGAACGGGGAGGGCGCGCGGCGCGGACCGGGCGGGCCCGTCCGGTCCGCCTCGGCGACGGCGTCGGCGAAGACGCCCTGGGCCCGGTTGCGGGCCGGGGAGTCCCAGCTGGAGAGCACCACCCGGCCGCCGGGCGCGAGCACCCGGGCGAGGTCGGCCAGCGCGGCCGGCGGGTCGGGGACGTGGTTGACCACGAACGCGCCGACCACCGCGTCGAAGGCGCCGTCGGCGATCGGCAGCCCGGGCAGGGCCGCGGCCAGCACCGGGACGCCGGGC
>NZ_JBHWBW010000192.1:0-13412 GCF_042735675.1 Kitasatospora sp. NPDC059571 | reverse complement strand
ACTCCCCGGGCTCGCGGAGGGAGTGGGGTTCGGCGAGCGCGGCTGGCATCTCCTCCGGCCCTTCGGACTGCCGGGCGAGGTCGACCGCGGCGGCCAGCAGCGGTGCGCCGGCGTCCGGCAGCAGCCGGACCTGCGGGTCGCGGCCGAGGTGGCGGGCGGCGACCCGCAGGTTGAACACCGCCGCGCCGACCGACACGTGCAGGGCCCGCCCGTCCGGGTCGGTCAGCGGCAGGCCGCGCGCCGGGTCGACGTACACCGCGAGGGTGCGGCCGTCGGCGGCCGCCTCGAACCGCCAGGGCTGGGTGTTGTGCAGGGACGGCGCCGCCCCGGCCGCCTTGGCAAGGGTGTGCAGCTGGGCCGCGCTGAGACCGGACTCGGTCATCGCGAGTGCCTCCTTCTCCGCTCCCGGGCCGCGTGGGCCGCCCGTTGCGTCGATCGTGCGTCGGGACCCGGTCGGGGGCCAGTGCCGAAAGGCCTCTTCCCGGGCCTGCGGTCAGTCCGGGACGAGCACCGCGACACCGGTGACCCGGTCCGCGGCGAGGTCGGCGAGCGCCTCCGGCGCCCGACCCATCGGGTAGCGGCGGACCCGGACGGACGGCGGGCGGGCGGCCGCCTCCGCGAGGTACGCGCGGCCGTCCGCCCGGGTGTTGGCGGTGACGCTGCGCAGGGTCCGCTCCTGGAACAGGTACCGGCCGTAGTCGAGCCGCGGGATGTCGCTGAGGTGGATGCCGGCGATCGCCAGCGTGCCGCCCCGGTCGAGCGCGGCGAGCGCCACCGGCACCAGGTCGCCGACCGGGGCGAACAGGATCGCGGAGTCCAGCGGCTCCGGCGGGCTGTCGTAGGCGCCGCGGGCGGAGGCGGCACCGAGGTCCAGGGCGAGCCGCCGGGCCTCGGCCGAGCGGGTCAGTACGTGGACGCGGGCGCCGCGGCCCAGCGCCAGCTGCGCGGTGAGGTGCGCGGAGGCGCCGAAGCCGTACAGGCCGAGCCGGCCGCCGGGCGGCAGTTCGGCGCGTTCCAGCGCGCGGTAGCCGATGATCCCGGCGCAGAGCAGGGGCGCGGCCTCCTCGTCGGCCACGGCGCCCGGCCCGTCCGGGAGTCGGTAGGCGTAGTCGGCGTCGACCACGGCGTGGCCGGCGTAGCCGCCCGGCACGTCCCAGCCGGTGTAGCGGGAGTCGGGGCAGAGGTTCTCGCGGCCGGCGCGGCAGTACCGGCAGGCGCCGCAGGTGCCGGCCAGCCAGGCGGCGCCGACCCGGTCGCCGGGTGCGAAGCCGGCGGCCCCGGCCCCGGCCCCGGCGGCGAGCACCCGGCCGACGATCTCGTGGCCGGGCGGGCAGGCCGGCCGGTGCGGCGGCAGGTCGCCCTCGGCCAGGTGGAGGTCGGTGCGGCAGACCCCGCAGGCGCGGACCTCCAGCAGCAGCTCGCGCGGGCCCGGTTCGGGCACCGGGAGTTCGGTCCGGCGCAACGGCCATTGGTCGGCGGGCGCCGGGTGGTCCACCACCCAGGCGGTGGTGGTCGATGCGGCAGCCATGGGCAGCGGCCTCCAGTCCGCCCGGCCGCCGCTCGTCCGGCGCCGGGCACCGTCCTGCCTCCAGGATGCACCACCACGGTCGGCGCGCCCGCCGACGGGCCTGCTGACCTGCGGCAGGGCGTGGCGTGGTGCCGGTCGGGCCGGTTGGGTGGACGCTTGAGTCAGTGGGACCGGCGGTAGGAGGCGTACGATGCGCAGCCACTCCCCCAGCCGCGGCGGGTGCTCCCGGTGGCGGCGGTTGATCGATCATGTCCGGCTTGCCGTCGGGGCGGGCGGCGGCCCGCTGTGCCGTCCGGTGGACCGGGCGCGCAGCCGGGCGCTGGTGGGCGTCTGGCTGGTGATGGTGCTGGCGAGCGTGGGCGCGGTGGCGGCCGCGGTGCTGGTGTTCCGCTCCTCGCAGGCGGGCGCCGTCCGGGCCGCGGCCCGGCTGCACCAGGTGTCCGCGGTGGTCCGCAGCACGCCGCAGCAGGCGGACTTCTCGGCCTCCGGTGCATCGGCCGGCGGGTACCGGGCGACGGCCACCTGGACCTTCCCGCCCGGGCACACGGTGACCGACCAGGCGCCGGTGCCGAGCACCGCCGTGCCCGGCTCGACGGTGCCGGTCTGGGTGGACGGCACCGGGCAGCCGGCCACCGCGCCGCGGTCGACGGCCGACATGGTGGCGACGGCCGGGTTCATCGCCCTGGGCGGCTGGTCCGCGGCGGCACTGACCTGCTCGGTTGTGTACGGGGTGCGGCGCAGCCGGCTGGAGCACCGCGCGGAGGACGCGTGGCAGGCGGACTGGGAGCTGGTCGAGCCGGGCTGGACGG
Source organism: Kitasatospora sp. NPDC059571 (assembly GCF_042735675.1). NCBI lineage: Bacteria > Bacillati > Actinomycetota > Actinomycetes > Kitasatosporales > Streptomycetaceae > Kitasatospora > Kitasatospora sp. NPDC059571. Next base: position 11,075 of record NZ_JBHWBW010000192.1, on the reverse strand, counting down.
GCCGGGCCGGCGGACGGCCGGGCGCCGGGGACTGAGACCCGCCCGGGCCCGGCGGACCGGTCAGCCGTCGGCGGCGAGCCGGCGGCCCTCCTCGAAGAAGCGGGTGATCGCGTCGGCGCCGCCGAGGTCGCGGCCGGGCCGGGCGGCGCCGAACGGCGCGTTCCAGAACGGGCCGGTGCGCGGGGTGTGCGGGCCGACGTAGGCGTACGGCTCCGGCTGGTAACCGTCCCCGGCGGAGACGCCGTAGTTGACCTCGTCGACGGTGACCCCGATGTCGAAGTGCTCGGGCCACAGCACCGGTTCCCGGTCGCCGCCGACCCGGCGCAGTGCGGTGTCGGCGATGCCGAAGCAGTGCGCGATCCACTGGGCGGCCTGCGGGTCGGCGTCGAGCGGGTCGTCCGGACCGACGCCGGATCCGTCGGAGTAGAGGCCGTCGGGCGGCCCGGCGGTGACGCCGACGGCGTCCGCCAGGGCCGACCAGGTGGTGTCGCGCAGCGGCAGCCGGCGGCCGGGTGCCATCAGCTCGTCGCCGACGACCTGGAGGAACGGTTCGGCAGTGGTGGCGAAGCCGCCGGGATAGGTACGCAGCCGGATGGTGCCGCTGGCGCGGTACTGGGGCCCGGCGAGCACGGCCTCGGCGACGGCGTGCAGGGTGCGGCGGGTGCGGACGGCGCTGTCGATGTCCATGGGTTCATGGTCTCCCGGCGGGGCGGGGCGGCACACCCCGGCCCGCCGGTCGACAGGTCGACTTGTCGCTCCGGACACGTCTCAGCGGGTGCGGCGGCGGCGCAGGACGACCGTCGCGGCGGCCAGGGCGGAGATCGCGGCCGCGGCGGCCCCGGCGGAGAGCCACCAGGTACCCGCGCCGTCGCCGGCCGCGGCGGTGCGGACGGTCTCGGACCGGGCGGTCACCGCGACCGGTTCGGGCGCCCGGGTCGACGGCGCCGCGGACGGGGCGGTGGGGCCGGCGCTGGGCGCGGTGCCGGGGACGGCGGTGACGGTCAGGTCGGCCTGGGCGCGCCCGAGGGCCGGGAAGCCGGACTCGACGGTCACCTTCCAGTGGCCGGGCGGCAGCGGGGTGGTGGTGGTGAGGGTGCTCTGCTCGCCGGGGACGGGGACGAGCGGCCAGGGGCCGACCGTGCGGCCGTCGTCGGCGGTCGCGCTGAGCGTGGCGGCGATGGTCTCGGTGACCGGGTCGTGGTCGTTCTCCCAGGTCGCGACGGCCCGGAGGTGGCCGTCGATCCGGCTGGTGACCGCGAAGGCGATGGTGTCGCCGTGCGCGGCGGCCGGTCCGGCGGTGCCGAGCACGGTGAGGCCGGTCAGCAGGACGGCGGCGGCGAGGGTGCGCTGGCGCATGGGCGGTTGGCCTTTCGGCAGGGAGTGCGGAGGGCGGGGGGGGGGGGGGGGGGGGGGGGGGGGGGGCGGGGGGCCCCCCCCCCCCCCGGCTCGGGGGGCCTGCGTCAGGAGGCCTGCTGGATGGCCCAGTTCTGGTACGGCTGGTTGTTGGGCTGCTGGAGTTCGAGCAGCCAGCCGCCGTAGTACCAGCGCTTGCTGGTGCCGAGGACGAGCGAGGAGCCCTTGGCGGTCAGCGTGTAGCCGCCGCCGGCGGCCGCGCCGACCTTCCAGCTCTGGGTGTCCGCGGTGGAGCAGGGCTGCTGCATCACGTACTGCCCGGCCAGGGCCTGGCCGCCGATCTGGAGGCACTTGTCGGAGCGGGCCGAGCGGATCCGGAGGTAGCCGTCGCCGGTGTCCTCGAAGGACCACTGCTGGTTGGCGTAGCCGGTGCGCTGGTAGCCGATCAGCACGGCGCCGTCGCGGGTGGAGCCGCCCCACATGTCGGCGGCCTGGCCGGTGAGGCTGTTGAGCATCAGGTACGTGGTGCCGGGCTTCGGGCCGACCGGTCCGGCGGCCTTGGTGGTGCGGAACGCGGAGGTCCGTCCGGCCTTGCCGACCGAGCCGGAGGCGTCGCGCACGGCGACGGCGACCTTGTAGGCCGTGTCGGGGCGGAGGTTGACCAGGCGGACCACGGTCGCGGTGACGGTGGCGATCGACCGGCCGTCGACCTGGAGCGCGTAGCCGGTGGCGTTGGCCGCCTTGGGCCAGCTGAGCACCGCCGAGTTGGTGGTGATCTGGGAGACCGTCACGTTCGGCGCGGTGCCGGTGGGCCCGGTCGGGCTGGGCGTCGGCGTCGGCGTGGGGGTCGGGGTCGGGGTCGGCGTGGGCGACTTGGTCGGGTCCGTCGGCGGGGTGGGCGTCGGCGTCGGGTTGGGGGTGGTGCTGCCGCCGCCGGTCAGCAGGAAGCGGTTGTTGGCGACGTTCCAGTGGGTGGCCAGGTAACTGCCGGGCGACGGGTTGGTGTTGTAGTAGTCGTCGTGGTTGCAGTCGAGCCGGTCGTCGTGGGTGCGGTCCGGGCAGTGGATCTGCATCTGCGGGTAGTACGGGGTGTCCGAGTAGCACATGATGTCCCACTCGTCGACGCAGTGGCCGCCCTTGCTGCTGTTGGGCGCACTGTTGTTGACGGCACCGAGGTTGTGGCCGAGCTCGTGGGCGGCGGTGGAGCCGCTCCAGCAGCCGTTGTCGGTCCGGCCGTACGAGGGGCCGAAGTTGCTCAGGTTGTCCTGGCCGGGCCGCTCGTCGCCGTTGAACGTGCCGATGCCGCAGTACACCTGGGCATCCGCGAAGATCATGTACTTGCGGTCCTTGCGGTTGAAGCCCTGGGCGGCGAGCGCCTGGTTGCTCGCGCCGAACTCCTGGAGCGCGGACGCGGACAGCTCCACGTCGAGCACCGAGACGCTGCAGTCGGCCTCGGTCACGAAGCGGACGTGGCGGGTGCCGCCGGTCTCCTGCGCGCTGGCGTTGTAGATGGCGTCGGTGTCGGCCGCCCACTTCTTGAACGAGGGCAGGTACTGGCCGAAGCGGTCGTTGCCGGGCGCGTGCACGTAGAGCACCTGGACGCGGTTGCCGGTGCTGCCGTCGCCGTCGCAGACCACGGCGGACCCGGCCGCGGCGGTGCCGGCGGCGGGGGTCGCGGTGCCGCCCAGTGCGGCGCCGTTGCGCGCGTCGAGCACCGGGGTGCCGTCGGTCAGCAGGTCGGCGGAGGACGGCGCGGCGTCGGCGGCGCCGGCCGCCGGATCGGCGGGCTTGGCGGCCGCGGCGACCGCCGGCGGGGTGTCCTTGTGGACGTCGACGCCCTTCGGCGGCGCGTCGGGTCCGTGCGTGCACAGGCCCTTCTCGTCGGCCTTGAACACTCCGACACAGCGGTCGCCCTTGGCGGCGGGCACCAGGCCGTCGTATATCAGGCCGCGCTTCGGGTCGTTCTTGGGAACGCTGGTCACCGGGGCGGGCGCGGCGTTGTGCAGCGGTCCGGCGGCCGGCGACGGGTCGACCTCCTGGACGAGTGCCGCGTCCGCGGACGTCCGGCCGGGCAGTCCGCCCTCCACCACGGTGCCGATGCCGACGGCCCCCGCGATGAGTCCGGCGGTCACGGCTGCGGTGGTGAACAGCAGCCCGCGGCGGTTCCGGCGGCGATGCGACGCCTTCCTGTTCCTGCGTGCCATGTGTCTCTCCCTGTCGGCCTTCGGTCGGGTGATGCGCGCCGACACCTGGGAGACCCACGGGGCCTGAGGGGATAACAGAAATCGCACGGATTTCCTCGGAAAATTTTTCGGACGGACCGTCAGCCGTGGTTTCGCCGCAGGTCGGAGGCGGTCCGCGGACGGGCCGCCGGGCGTAGGACCAGCGACCGATGGCGCCGGCCGGGGTGAGCGGGCTGAATGGGAGGCCACGGGCCGGACGGCGGTCCGGACGGCATCGGCACGAGGGCGGCGGGCGCAGTGGACGGACAGCAGGTCGAGGCGTACCTGGCCCGGATCGGTGCGGCGCGGCCCGACCGCCCGGACGAGGCGGCGCTGCGCGCCCTCCAGGCGGCGCACCTGGCGGCCGTCCCCTTCGAGAACCTCTCCGTCGCGTTCGGCGAGCCGATCGAGCTCACCGAGCAGGCGCTCTGGGAGAAGCTGGTGACCCGCCGGCGCGGCGGGTTCTGCTACGAACTCAACGGCGCCTTCGGCGCGCTGCTCGGCGCGCTCGGCTACCGGGTGGAGCTGCTGTCCGCCCGGGTCCTGGACGGCGAGCGGGCCGGACCGCCGTTCGACCACCTGGCGCTGCGGGTGGAGCTGGACGGCCCGCGGCTGGTGGACGTCGGCTTCGGGCGCTTCAGCCGCGGCCCGCTGCGGCTCGACACCGGCGCACCGCAGCAGGACCCGGGCGGGGTGTTCACGGTCACCGAGCACGGCCGGGACCTGGAGGTGGCGATGGACGGCGCGCCGCAGTACCGGCTGGACCGGCGGCCGTACGAGCTGGCGGACTTCGCGCCGACCTGCTGGTGGCAGGCGACCTCGCCCGACTCCCACTTCACCCGCTCCACCACCTGCTCGCGGCCGGACGGCGACGGCCGGGTCACGCTGGCCGGCACCCGGCTGGTCACCACCGCCGCGGACGGCACCCGCACCGAGCGCGAGCTCACCGGCGCGCAGGCGCTGGAGGCCTACCGGGAGCTGTTCGGGATCACCCTGGAGCGGCTGCCGCCGAGCGCCCCGGCACGGTGAGCCGGCCCCTGTGACCGCCGTCGCGGTCGGGATTTTCGCCTCCCGTCGCCGCCCTCCCGTAGCATTCGGCGGTACAGGCGAGGCGACAGGGAAGCGGCAGCAGGCAATGACGGCGGGCCCGGACATCCAGAACGAGCAGGACACCACCGACTACGGCCGGGGCATCGACCCCGAACGACTGGAGCTCTGCCTCTCCGTCCTCGCCGAACTCGACGAGCTCCACGTCGACCACCCGGACGCGATCACCGTCCGCAAGGCCGTGGGCGGCATCTTCCGCACGCTGAAGCAGCGCCGCCGCCAGGAGACCCGCGCCCGCAAGACGGCGAACGACCGCGAGGTCACCTCCCGCACCGCCACCGGCGCCCCCGGCCGGATCGACGACGAGACGGCGGGCGCCTTCGGCCTCACCACCGAGACGACCACCGAGATCGCCGGGATACTCGAGCGCGCCCGCTCCTGCTACACCTGCAAGCAGCGGTACGTCGAGGTCGACGCGTTCTACCACCAGCTCTGCCGCTCCTGCGCCGCGCTCAACCGCGCCCGGCGGCACGCCCGCGCCGACCTCACCGGGCGGCGGGCGCTGCTCACCGGCGGCCGCGCCAAGATCGGCATGTACATCGCGCTCTGCCTGCTGCGCGACGGCGCCCACACCACGGTCACCACGCGCTTCCCCAACGACGCGATCCGGCGCTTCAAGTCGATGCCGGACAGCGACCAGTGGATCCACCGGCTGAAGATCGTCGGCATCGACCTGCGCGACCCCGCCCAGGTGGTGGCGCTGGCCGACGAGGTCGCCGCCGACGGCCCGCTGGACATCCTGATCAACAACGCCGCGCAGACCGTCCGCCGCTCCCCCGGCGCCTACCGCGAGCTGATCGGCGCGGAGGCCGGCCCGCTGCCCGCGGGCGAACTGCCCGCCTCCACGGTGATCGGCCGCTTCGGCAGCGGCGGCGTCGAGCTGCGCGCCCTGCCCGGCCAGGCCACCAGCGGCTCCGAGCGGCTCAGCGCCGAGGACGTCACCGCGCTCGCCCTGGTCTCCGGCTCCGCCTCGCCGGCCCGGATCGAGGCCGGCACCGCGATCGACGCCGGCGGCCTGGTGCCCGACCTGGCGGACACCAACTCCTGGATCCAGACGGTCAGCGAGGTCGACCCGATCGAGCTCCTGGAGGTGCAGCTCTGCAACTCCACCGCGCCGTTCATCCTGATCAGCCGGCTCCGCCCGGCGCTGGCCGCCTCCTCGGCCCGCCGCAAGTACGTGGTGAACGTCTCCGCGATGGAGGGCGTGTTCAGCCGCGGCTACAAGGGCGCCGGGCACCCGCACACCAACATGGCCAAGGCCGCGCTGAACATGCTGACCCGCACCAGTGCGGAGGAGATGTTCCAGACCGACGGCATCCTGATGACCAGCGTCGACACCGGCTGGATCACCGACGAGCGGCCGCACCCGGACAAGATGCGGATGCACGACGCCGGGTTCCACGCCCCGCTCGACCTGGTCGACGGCGCGGCCCGGGTGTACGACCCGATCGTCCGCGGCGAGCTCGGCGAGGACCTGTACGGCTGCTTCCTGAAGGACTACGGGAAGGCCGCCTGGTGACCGGTGCGCCGATCATCGGCGCGGGCGTGATCGTGCCCACCGCCGACGGCCGGGTCCTGCTCGGCCGGCGCACCACCGCCGGGGAGAGCCCCACCTGGAGCCTGCCCGGCGGCAAGGTCGACGGCACCGGCGAGTCCTTCGAGCAGGCCGCGGCCCGGGAGCTCGCCGAGGAGACCGGCATCGAGCTGCCCGCCGAGCGGATGCGGGTGCTGGCCGTCCTGCTCGACCACGAGCTCGGCCGGCCCCGGCTCACCGCCGCGGTGCTCGCCCCGCCGACCGACGCCCCGGCGTACGTCACCGAGCCGCACGCCTGCGCGGGCTGGGAGCGGTTCGCGGTGGACGCGCTGCCCGCCCCGGTGTTCCACCCCTCCGGCCTGGTGCTGGCCCGCTGGCTGGACGGCTACCCCGGGCCCGGCGGCGCGCACGTGTACCCGGTCACCCGGGGCTGACCCGGGGGCCGGCGGCCCGGCCCGTCCGGGGCGCGTCCTACCGTTCCGGGCGGACGAGCAGTACGAAGGTCCGGGCGTGGGCCTCGCCCTCGGCGACCCGGGGCCAGTCCAGGGCGAGCAGCGCCTTGGACGCCTGCTCGTGGACCACGCCGCCGACCCGCACCTCGGCGCTCTCCGCACCGGCCCGGCCGCCCAGCTCGATCGTCAGGCCGACCAGCCCGTCCCGGTCGAAGCCGTCGGCGAGGGCCGGCGCCAGCTGCGGCAGCAGCGGGCGGGCCAGCGTCCAGTCCTGCACGGCGTTGTGCCGCTCGCCCGAACCCCAGCCGACGATGCCGCCGTGGATGGCGTGCCAGCCCGGCAGGCCGTCCGGGTCACTCGGATGCAGATGCCCGGCGAACCGCCCGTTGTGGGCGAGCAGTTCGAGCATCGTCACGCCGGTGGTGGACGCCCAGATCTCGACCGCCTGACGGACGGCGGCCCGCGAGTCCGCGCCGAAGCCCGCCACGCAGTCGGTGACCGCGGTCTCCTCCGGCCGGCCGGCGTCGACCAGGTAGGTGAGGTCGAGGTGCGCAGGGCCGCCCGCGTGCGGCGCGGCCACCGCCACCGCCGCCGTGCCCGGCCCCTTCGCGCACCCGTCGGCGACCGTCCAGCGCTCGCCGCTGATCTCGCTCAACTGCTCTGCCACCACGGCGAGTACGGCCTCGTCGGAGAGCCGCCCGGCAGCGCCGTCCTGCGGTCCGCGGCCGGCTGCGGACGCGCCGCGCCACCAAGATCCCAACCCCATGGCGCACACCGTAGCGGTGCGGGCGGCAGCCGCACAACGCACCCGGCCCGGCCCCGCCGGAGCAGCACCCGGCCGCCGCCGCCCCCCGCGCCGCGGGCCGCCGGCGGGGGGGGGGTGGGGGGGCCCGACCGGCCGGGTGGGCAGGGTGACCGGGCGGTGGCGTACCCCGGCCGACCGCAGCAGCGCCGTCAGCGGGTCGGCGGCCCGGCGGACGGCCGGCGGGATCGCGGCCGGCCCGGGGTCGCCGCTCGGCAGCATGCCGAGGGCGGCGAGGAGGGCGTGCGCCTGTTCGGCCGGGTGGCTCAGCCCGGTCGGGCCGGGCGTCCCGCGTCCGGCCCGGCCGCGCGGGCCCCCTCCGGCGTGCAGGGCGCCGAACGCGGCGGCCAGGGCGGTGCGGTTGGCCGCGGCGGTGGCGGCGGCCGGCCCGGTGGTGCGGGTCGCCGTGGCCGTCATGGCTTCTCCTCCTTGTCGGTGGCGTCCGCCGCGGCGGCGGGGTCCGCACGGTCTGCGGGGTCCGCGGGATCCGTGGACCCCGCGGGGTCTGCGGCGTCCACCGGGCCCTCGCCACGGGTGTGCTCGGCGAGCAGCTCGCGGTACGGGCCGGGCACGGCGGCGAGTTCGGCCGGGGTGCCCTGCTGGACGATCCGGCCGCCGGCCAGCACCACGACCCGGTCGGCGGCCCGGATGGTGCTGAGCCGGTGGGCCAGCACCAGGCAGGTGGTGCCGCGGCGGCGCAGGTGGCCGTTGACCGCGGCCTCGGTGTGCGCGTCCAGCGCGGAGGTGGCCTCGTCCAGCACCAGCAGCGCCGGTTCGAGCGCGAACGCCCTTGCCAGTTCAAGCCGTTGACGCTCGCCGCCGGACAGGTTGCGGGCGTCCTCCTCGATCCGGCCGCCGTCCAGGCCGCCGCGGCGGGCCACCAGGTCGGCCGCCTCGGCGTCGTCCAGGGCGCGGCGCAGCGCGTCCTCGTCGGCGGCCGGGTCCCAGAGCGTCAGGTTCTCCCGGACGGTGCCCTCGAAGAGCCTCAACTGCTGCTCCACATAGGCGACCTGGCGGGTGACCACGGAGCGGTGCCAGTCGTCGCGCGGGCGCCCGTCCAGCAGGACCTCGCCCGACCGGGGGCGGAGCACCCCGGCGGCGAGCCGGGCCAGGGTGGACTTGCCGCTGCCGCTGCCGCCGACCACCGCGACCCACTCCCCCGGCCGGATCCGCAGTGAGATCCCGGCGAGGGCGGGCGGGCGGTTGGGGTCGTAGCCGAAGGAGACGTCCCGCAGTTCGAGGGCGCCGGTGAGCCGGGCCGCGCCCGCGGCGTCGCCGCCCGCGCAGGGGGTGTCCGCACCGGGAGCGGCCCCGGCGGGGCCGTCCTCACCGGGGGCGTCCAGGACGGGGACGAGGTACGGGTCGGGCTCGGTGCCCTCGACGTCCTCCAGCAGGGCGTTCTGGGCCCGGGCGGTGCTCAGTTCCGCGCCGGTGCCGACCAGTTGGCCGACCGGCACGAGGAAGCCGCTGAGCAGCAGCAGGAAGGCGACCAGCGTCCCGAGCGAGAGCGTCCCGCCGATGAGCAGGGAGGTGCCGGCGACCACCACGACGGCCGTCGCGGCCGAGTTGAGCGCGCCGGGCAGCGACAGCGGCACGATCACCGCGTCGGTCACCCGCTGCCCGGTCGCCATGGCCCGGGCCTGCCAGCCGGCCCAGGAGCGGAAGAACGCGTCCTCGGCGCCCTCGGCCTTCAGCGTCTCGATCGCCGACACACCGGCGAACGCCACGCCGTCGCGCTTGTACTGCTCCGCGTGCAGCCGGTGCACCAGGCCGTCGCGGCGCCGCTCGGCGACCCGCAGGGCGAGCACGTCCAGCGCGGCCACCGCGAGCGGGACGGCCACCAGGCGCGGCTCCAGCCAGGCCAGCGCGGCCAGGTGGACGGCCGCGGTGGCGGACGCCGCCGCCGCCCCGGCGAGCCGGTGCGACAGCAGCACCGCCAGGCCGTCGTTCATCTGCACCCGGGTCACCAGGCCGCCGAGCTGGCGGCGGTGGAAGAACGAGCCGGGCAGCCGCAGCATCCGCCACAGGAAGCCGGCCGAGGAGCGGGCGGCCATCGCCTCCAGCACCCGGTTGACCAGTGTCTGCTGGAGCCAGGTGCCGAGCAGGACGGTCCCCGCGGCGCCCGCCGCCGTGAGGGCCAGCGGTGCGGCCCACTGCGTCATACCGCCGAGCACCACCGAGCCGAGGTAGGCGCGCAGCAGGAACGCCGCCGCGACGCCCGGCACGGCCAGCGCCACTGCGAGCAGCACGGCGAGCAGCAGCGGGCCGGCGAAGGGCCGCAGCCGCCCGGCGAGGGCGCGCAGCAGCGGCAGGCGCCGGCCGCCGGGCACGAAGTCCGGCCCCGGTTCGAAGCCGACCGCGATGCCGGCGAAGGAGTCCCAGAACTCCTGCGGCGTGGCGGCGTAGCCGCCCAGCGAGGGGTCGTTGATGCGGACGCGGCCGCGCTTGATGCCCTCGAAGACGGCGAAGTGCGGGCCGGTGACGAGCACCATCGACGGGACGTGGATCCGGTCCAGGCCCAGCGTGCGGCCCTCACCCCGCTCCACCCGGCGGCCGCGGGCGACCAGCCCGTAGCGGCCGGCGGCGCGGGCGACTGCGGCCGCGCTGGCGCCGTCCCGGCTCACCCCGCAGGCGCGGGAGGCCTCGTGCAGGGTCACCCGGCGGCCGAAGGCGCCGAGGACGACGGCGAGGCAGGCCGCGCCGCAGTCCTGCTCCTCCATCTGCGGGACCACGGGGGTCCGCAGATGGCGGCGGGGCCTCCGGGGGCGTGCGGGGCGCCGCGGTTCGGGTACGGGGCCGGCTCCGGCCGGCGGGCGGGCGGCCGGGGAGGCTCCGTCGGCCGCGGCGGCGTGGGTGCGGACGTCGAGGCTCATCGGCGGGCCCCCGTTCCGAGCACGGCCTGGTACGGGTGGCGTGCGCCGAGGTCCACCGCGGCGGTGACCGGGACGGGCCCGGCCACGGCTCCGGCGGGGCCGGGCAGTTCGGCATAGGCGGTCCACACGGGGGCGGCACCGGTCGGAAGTCCGGGCAGCGGCACCGGGAAGGTGCCGGTCAGCGTGTCGGCGCGGGCCGGCAGCGGATCGACGGCGGTGATGACCGCCCGGACGGTGCCCCGGCCGGGCACCGGCACGCGCACCGTGCGGCCGGGCACCAGCTGTCCGGCGTCGCGCAGCGAGGCGGCGAACAGCCGGACGGTCTCGGGCGCGTCGCCCGCGTCGAGCGCGAGCAGCGCGGAGCCCGGGGCGGCCTGGCCGCCGGGTGCGGCGAGCAGGGCGCTGACGGTGCCGGCGGACGGCGCCCGGACGGTGAACTCCGCGCCCGCCGGGGTGCGGAGGACGGCGAGTTCCTGGCCGGCCGTCACCCGGTCCCCGGCCGCGGCACGGTACCCGAGCACGGCGCCCGCCCGGTCGGCGCGGACGGTCACCGGGGCGCGGCCGTGCGCGACCACCGCGGGCAGGTCCAGGGTGTGCGGCAGGGTGCCGAACGCGACCCAGCCGGCGCCGGCGCCGACCGCGAGCAGCAGCGCCGCGGCGGCGGCCGCCAGGCGGGCGCGGGGGGGGCGCGCGCGCCCGGGCGCGGGCGGGGGGGGGCGCGCGGGAGCGGGG
>NZ_JBHWBW010000191.1:0-13450 GCF_042735675.1 Kitasatospora sp. NPDC059571 | reverse complement strand
CCGCTGCCGCGTTGCGAGGTGGGGCTGTCAGTGGGCCATCACCGGCACGGCGTCCTCGGCGGCCGCACCCTCGGCGGCCGCGTGGAGCTTCGGCCGGCCGGTGTTGATCAGGATGCCGGCGGCCGCCGCGGCGACCACCAGGATGCCGAACGACCACCAGATCGCGGTCGAGAAGCCGTGCACCATGGCCTGCAGCTTCAGCAGGTCGATCGGCGCGCCGCCGCGGGCGTGGGAGGTGAAGTACGCGGTGGTGGCGCTGGCCGCGATGGTGTTGAGCAGGGCGGTGCCGATGGCGCCGCCGACCTGCTGCGAGGTGTTGACCATCGCCGAGGCGACACCGGCGTCGCGCGGCTCCACGCCGTGCGTCGCCATGCTCATCGCCGGCATGAACGCGGTACCCATGCCGAGACCCATCAGGACCAGGCCGGGCAGGATCAGCGCCGGGTAGGAGCTGTGCACGTCGATCTGGGTGAGGATCAGCATGCCGAGCGAGGCGGTCAGGAAGCCGGGCACCATCAGGAAGCGCGGCGCCACCCGGGTCATCAGCCGGGCGCCGATCTGGGTCGAGCCGGTGATCATGCCCGCCACCATCGGCAGGAACGCCAGACCGCTCTTGACCGGGGAGTACCCGAGAACGACCTGCAGGTAGTAGGTGAGGAAGAGGAACAGGCCGAACATGCCGATCACGGCCAGGCCCAGCGACAGGTAGACACCGCCGCGGTTGCGCTCGGTGACCACGCGCAGCGGCAGCAGCGGCGCGGCGACCCGGCTCTCGACCACGGCGAACGCGACCAGCAGCACGGCGGCGGCGATGAACAGGCCGACGGTGATGCCCGCCGACCAGCCGTCGGACTCGGCGCGGGTGAAGGCGTACACCAGGGAGACCAGGCCGGCGGTGACCAGCAGGACGCCCGGGATGTCGAGGCGGTTGCGGTTGCGGCTGCCGACCGGCTCGCGGATCACCAGGACGGCGCCCAGGATGGCCACGATCGCGAACGGGATGTTGACGTAGAAGGTCCAGCGCCAGTTCAGGTACTCGGTCAGCAGGCCGCCGAGGATGAGGCCGATCGCACCGCCGCCGCCGGCGATGGCGCCGTAGATGCCGAACGCCTTGGCGCGCTCCTTGGCCTCGGTGAACATCACCGCGAGCAGCGACAGCGCCGCTGGGGCGAGCAGGGCGCCGAACACGCCCTGCAGCGCGCGGGCGCCCAGCAGCATCGGGGTGTTGACGGCGGCGCCGCCGAGCGCGGAGGCCAGCGCGAAGCCGCTCAGGCCGATGGTGAAGGTCCGCTTGCGGCCCCACAGGTCGGCGATCCGGCCGCCGAACAGCAGCAGCCCGCCGAAGGCCAGCGCGTAGGCGGTGATCACCCACTGGCGGTTGCCGTCGGAGATGCCCAGGTCGTGCTGGGCGGAGGGGAGTGCGATGTTCACGACGGTCGCGTCGAGGACGACCATCAGCTGGGCCAGGCCGATGAAGACGAGTGCCTTCCAGCGGCGCGGATCGGCCTGGAGGCCGGTTTCGGACATGGGGCTACCCACTTACGGTGTGTTGCGTGCGGTCGGGACGGTCAGTCGGCGCGCTTGAGGTCGTCGAGGGACGCGGGGCGGCCGGGAAGTACGGAGATCGCCGGGGCGTGCAGGCCGTCCAGGAAGACCTGCAGGTGGCGATGGACGAACTGGTCGAGGTCGAGGCATCCGGTGCCCGGGAGCGGGCGGGTCAGTTGCGTCACTCCCAGGAAGTAGTCGCCGACTCCGATGTCGGCGCGGAGCTGACCGCTCGCGTGCGCGCGGTCGATGAGCTCGGTGGTCGCGGCCTTGAGTTGCAGCCGGGCGGCCTCCAGCTCGGGGTCGTCGTGGTCGATGTGGTCGGACACCATCGGGCAGAGTGCGCCGATCCGCTCGTCGGCGGCGGCATGGGTGAAGCGGCGCAGGCCCTCGAAGGCGTCCGGCTCGCGCAGTCCGGCCTCGGCGTGCTCCAGGACCCGGGTCAGCACCGACAGGGTGACGTGGTGGAGCAGCTCTCGGCGGTCGGCGAAGTTACGGTAGAGGGTGGCGTTGCCGACCCCGGCCCGGCGGGCGATCTCGTCGAGCGGTGCCTCGGCGCCGTGCTCGACCAGGGCCTCGCGGGCGGCGGTGATGATGCGTGCCCGGTTGCGGCTGGCGTCCGCGCGGAGCCGAGGCCCGGCCGGCTTGCTGCTGACGGTGGTCATCGGACTCCCTTCGGTACCGGGGACATCGTCCCCGCTTGTGCGGACACAGGGGTAAACGGGGAGTGCCTCCCCGGAAATTTCGTTCGCCGATGTGACCTGCGTCACATTCTTCGATCGGATGACTAATCACCCGGGCGGGCGCCCGGTGCGGTGCGTACTGGACGGCCGGACGGCCCTGGCGGCAGCATGGCGGCCATGGGCAGCGCGGGGAGCACGACCGGCCGGGCGGAGCAGGCCGAGCAGGCGGAGCAGGCCGCCGCCGAGCTGGCCGGCCGCGGCATCGACGCCGTCGCGCTCGGCTGGGTGGACAACGCCGGCATCACCCGGGTCAAGGCGGTGCCGGTCGCCCAGCTGCCGCACGCGGCCCGCCACGGCGTCGGCGCCGCCCCCTGCTTCGACACCTTCCTGTCCGACGACGCGATGGCACCCGGCACCGGGCCCGTCGGCGACCTGCGGCTGGTCCCCGACCTCTCCGCGCTGGTGCCGCTCGCCGCCCAGCCCGGCTGGGCCTGGGCGCCGGTCGACCGGGTCACCCAGGACGGCGACCCGCACCCCGGCTGCCAGCGCACCTTCACCCGCCGGGCCGCCGACGCGCTCGCCGCCCGCGGCCTGCGGATGCGCGCCGGCATCGAGGTCGAGTGGGTGGTCGACAGTCCGCCCGACGGCGCCGCGTACGGGATGGACCGGCTGATCGCGCACTCCGACTACCTGCGCGACGTGCTCCGGGCCCTCGCCGAGCAGCGCCTCGCCGTCCTGCAGATCCACCCCGAGTACGCGCCCGGCCAGTTCGAGGTGTCGGTCGCCCCGGCCGGGCCGGTCGAGGCCGCCGACGCCACCGTGCTCGTCCGCCAGACCGTCCGGGCGGTCTCGGTCCGGCACGGGCTGCGGGCCTCCTTCGCGCCGATGGTCACCGCCGGCGCCGTCGGCAACGGCGGCCACCTCCACCTCAGCCTCTGGCGGGAGGGCCGCAACCTGGCCGGCGGCGGCCAGGGACGCTACGGGCTGACCCCGCAGGCCGAGGCCTTCCTGGCCGGCGTCCTCGCCGAGCTGCCCGGCCTGCTGGTGCTCGGCGCACCGAGCCCCGCCAGCCACTTGCGGCTGGTCCCCGGCCGCTGGTCCGGCCCCTACCAGTGCTGGGGCCTGGAGAACCGGGAGGCCGCGCTGCGGCTGATCACCGGCTCGGCGTCCGAGCAGGCCAACGCCGAGATCAAGTGCTTCGACGGGGCGGCCAACCCGTACCTTGTGATCGGCGGGGTGCTCGCGGCCGGCCTGGCCGGCCTCGACGGCGGCCTGCGGCTGCCGCCCGAGGTCCCCGGTGACCCGGCCGCCGCGCCCGGCACCGAACGCCTGCCGCACGGCCTCGCCGCCGCCGTCTCCGCGTACCAGGCCTCCACCGTGCTGCGGGCGGCGCTCGGCCCCGAGCTGTACGCCGCGATCCTGGCCGTCCGGCGCGCCGAGGCGGAGAAGTTCGCCGGGCGCGACGAGGAGGCGGTGGTCGAGGCCACCCGGTGGCGGTACTGACGGTGCTGGTCGACCAGCACTGCCACAGCGTCGTGCAGGCCGACCTGGACGAGGCCGGCTTCACCCGGCTGATCACCGAGTCCGACCGGCCGCCCGCCCCGGGCACCTCCCCGTTCGACAGCGCGATCGGCCTGGCCGTCCGCCGCTGGTGCCCGCCGGTGTTCGGGCTGCCCGCACTGGCGGAGCCCGCCGCGTACCTGGCGGCGCGCCGGGCCGCCGGCGCCGCGGAGGCGACCCGGCGCCTGCTCACCGCCGCCGGGGCGGACCGGCTGCTGGTCGACACCGGGCTCACCGAGGCCGGCGGCCGCCCGCTGCTGCCGATCGCCGAACTGGCCGCGGCCGCAGGTGCCGAGGTGCACACCGTCGTCCGCCTGGAGCACGTCGCCGAGGGCGTCGAGGCGGACCCGGCGGCCTGGCCCGAGGCCGTCGCCGAGGCCCTGGCGGCCGCCTGCGCCGGCGCGGTCGCGGTCAAATCGGTCCTGGCCTACCGGGCCGGGCTGGCCGTCCCGGCCGGTCCGCCGACCCGGGCCGAGGTGGTGCGGGCCGCCGCCGGGCGCACCGGCAGGCGGCTGACCGACCCCGTGCTGCTTCGCCATCTGCTGTGGAGCGCCGTTGAGTTGGGGCTGCCGATCCAGCTGCACACCGGCTTCGGCGACCCGGACCTGCGGCTCGCCCAGGCCGATCCGGCACTGCTGGTCGACTTCGTCCGCGCCGTCGAGCCGTCCGGGGTGCCGCTGGTGCTGCTGCACGGGTACCCGTACCACCGGCAGGCGGCCTGGCTCGCGCACGCCTTCCCGCACGTGTACGCGGACGTCGGCCTGACCCTGTCCTACACCGGGCCCCGGGCCGCCGCGGTGCTCGGCGAGGTGCTCGAACTCGCCCCGTTCGGGAAGGTGGTGTTCTCCAGCGACGCCTACGGCCTGCCCGAACTCTTCCTGGTGGGCGCGGCGCAGTTCCGGCACGCGCTGGCCGTGCTGCTGGCCGGCTGGCAGGCGGACGGGGCGTGCGGCACGGCCGACGCCCGGCGGATCGAGGAGCTGGTGTCCGGCGGCAACGCCCGCCGGCTGTACGGGATCTGACCCGTACGGCCGGCGGGCGCGCAGGTCAGCCGAGCGCGCGGTAGTGGTCGCGCAGGCCGATGCCGAACGAGGTCGGCGTGCCGTCGTAGTTGCTGATCAGCGACGGGCCGGAGCTGCAGTCCCAGGTGTTCCAGGTCCAGCCGAGGTAGCCGAGGTGCTGGGCGTCCAGCCAGGACATCACCTGGTCGATGAAGCCGTGGCTGCAGGTGTTCTCGCCGATCTCACCGGCCACCACCGGCACCTTCGCCGCCACCGGGGCGATCGTGGAGTTGAAGCACGCGGCGGTGGAGCAGGTGTTGAAGTTGTACACGTGCCAGGCCGCACCGAGATTGCCGGTGGGGTCGGTGGGCTTGTAGGTCAGCCACTGGCCGAGGTCGTTGGAGTAGGCCAGGCCGCCGATCAGGATGACGTTGCGGGCACCGGTCGCCCGGACGGTGTCCACCAGCGTCTGCATGCCGCTCACCTGGTAGGGGATGCCGGGGCAGGCGCTGCCGCCGTCCCGCCAGCAGAGCCAGCCCTGGGTGAGGGAGGACTCGGAGCGGTCCGCGTACGGCTCGTTGAACAGGTCGAAGACGACCTGGTTCGTGTCCTTGAAGGTGTCCGCGACGGACTGCCAGAACGGCACCGCGTTGGCGCCCGGCATCGGCTTCTGGCAGGTGGCGTTGGTGTCCGAGCAGCCGGAGGAGTTGCCGGTGTACTGGCCCCGGCTCCAGTGCATCTCGACGATCGGAGTGAGGCCGGCGCCGCGCAGCGCGTCGACCCAGCCCTTGATCGCGGCACGGTAGTTGGCACCGGAGTACGCCGGCTTCACGTTGCCGGTGCCGACCCAGCAGTCCTCGTTCAGCGGCACCCGGACGGCGTTGGCGTGCCAGCTCTTGATCGCCGCAATGGCCGCGGCGTCCACCGGGCCGTCGAAGAAGCCGTAGCCCTGGACGCACATGAACTCGGTGCCGGAGCGGTTCACGCCGTGCAGGGTGACCGGTGAACCGTTCGCGTCCACCAGGGAGTTGCCCGACACGTGGAGCGCGGGTGCGGCCCCCGTCCCGGTGGACTGCGAGGCCGAGGGGCTGGGCGAGCCGGAGGCGCTCGGGGACGCCGAGGTGCTGGGGGAGGCCGACGGGCTCGGTGAGGCGGAGGCGCTGGGCGAGGGCGACGGACTCGGCGTCGGGCTCGCGCCGTTGCAGGGCGCGCCGTTGACGGCGAAGGCGGTCGGGGCGGTGTTGGTGCCGCTGTAGGAGAAGTTGGCGCCCGCGGTGGTGTTGCCGCCGGCCGCGATGGTGGTGGCCCAGGCCGGGTTGGTCACGGTGATGTTCTTGCCGGACTGCGACCAGGTGCCGTTCCAGCCGGTGCCGGAGAGCGTCTGGTTGCCGGTGTAGGCGTAGGTCAGCGTCCAGCCGTTGAGTGCGGCGGTGCCGACGTTGGTGATCTTCACGTTGGCGGTGAAGCCACTGCCCCAGTCATTGGTCGAGTAGTCGACCGTACAGGCGGTGGTGGCGGCCGCGGCGGTGCCGGGGCCGACCGTGGCGAGCCCGGCGGCGGCGGTCGCGACGAGCGCGGAACCCAGTGCCAGGGCGGTGGTGCGGAGGGACATTTCCGCTCCTAGAGAGGAGTGCTGCGTGGGCGCGCTCCCACAGGCCCGCCCTGAAAGATAGCCAGCAGTACGGGAGTTGCCAAGCCACCCTGCTGCGCAATCTCTTGACATGCCTGCGGCCCGTCCTCATCCTTGGGAGCGCTCCCATAGATCCAGGACCAAGCGAGCGCCGTGTATCGCCGCCTCGCCCCGTTCTCCCCCACCCCGCGAGAGCCGTTCATCGCCGCCTCGCGTCGATCTCCCCACCCACAGGAGCCCGTGCAGATGTCACCCCCCACCACGTCCCGAACCACCCGGCTCTCGACGCTCGGCGTCTCGCTCGCCGTGCTCGCGGCCGGCATCAGCACGATGGTCGCCAACCCCGCCGTGGCCGCCGCCGTCCAGTGCTCCGTCGACTACTCGACCAATGACTGGGGCAGTGGCTTCACCGCCAACGTGAAGATCACCAACGTCGGCACCGCCGCACTCAACGGCTGGACGCTGACCTACGCCTACACCGGCAACCAGACGCTCTCCGGCACCGGCTGGAACGGCACCTGGTCGCAGTCCGGCAAGAACATCACCGTGACCAACCCGGCCTGGGCCACCACCATCGCGGCCGGCGGCAACACCACCGCGGGCGCCAACTTCTCCTACAGCGGCACCAACACCGCGCCGACCGCCTTCGCCGTCAACGGCGCCAGCTGCACGGGCGCCCACGCGGCCCCCACGGTGGCGCTCACCAGCCCCACGGCCGGCGCCAACTACCCCGCCGGCGCGGCGATCCCGCTGGCCGCCAGCGCCAGTGCCGCGGACGGCGCGACGATCAGCAAGGTCGAGTTCTACGACAACACCACGCTGATCGGCACCGCCACCGCCGCGCCGTACACCTTCAGCTGGACGGGCGCCTCGTCCGGCAGCCACTCGGTGTACGCCAAGGCGTACGACAGCCTCGGCGCGAGCAGCGAGTCGACCCCGGCCGGCCTCACGGTCGCGGCCGGACCGTCGATCTCGGCGGTGCCGACCACCCTGTCGGTGACCCAGGGCAAGACCGGGACCTTCGCGCTGAAGCTCTCCTCGCAGCCCAGCGCGAACGTCACCGTCACCACCGCCCGCACCTCGGGCAACACCGGCCTGGCGATCAGCTCCGGTGCCACGCTCACCTTCACCCCGTCGAACTGGTCGACCGCGCAGACCGTCACGCTGACGGCGGACGCCTCCTCCACCGGCTCGGCGAGCTTCACCTCGACCGCCACCGGCTACACCAGCTCGGTCGTCACGGTGACCGAACTGGCCGCGGGCACCGGGGTGTACGACGACCGGTTCCTCCAGCTCTACAACAAGATCAAGGCACCGGCGAACGGCTACTTCTCACCGGAGGGCATCCCCTACCACTCGGTGGAGACCCTGCTGGTGGAGGCGCCCGACCAGGGCCACGAGACCACCTCGGAGGCCTACAGCTACCTGCTGTGGCTGGAGGCCCAGTACGGGCGGGTGACCAAGGACTGGTCGAAGTTCAACGCGGCGTGGACGCTCATGGAGACGTACATGATCCCCACGCACGCCGACCAGCCCACCAATTCGTTCTACAACGCGAGCAAGCCGGCCACCTACGCGCCCGAGCACCCGCTGCCCAGCGACTACCCGTCGCAGCTGGACACCTCGGTCACCCCGGGCTCGGACCCGATCGCCTCGGAGCTCAAGAGCGCGTACGGCACCGACGACATCTACGGCATGCACTGGCTGCAGGACGTGGACAACGTGTACGGCTACGGCAACGCGCCCGGCAAGTGCGAGGCGGGCCCGACCGACACCGGCCCGTCGTACATCAACACCTACCAGCGCGGTGCGCAGGAGTCGGTCTGGGAGACCATCCCGCAGCCGACCTGCGACAAGTTCGCCTACGGCGGCAAGAACGGCTACCTGGACCTGTTCGTCAAGGACACGTCCTACGCCAAGCAGTGGAAGTACACCGACGCCCCGGACGCCGACGCCCGCGCCATCCAGGCCGCGTACTGGGCGGACACCTGGGCCAAGGCCCAGGGCAACGGCTCCCAGGTCGCGACCACCGTCGCCAAGGCCGGCAAGATGGGCGACTACCTGCGGTACTCGTTCTTCGACAAGTACTTCAAGAAGGTCGGCAACTGCGTCGGCCCGACGGTCTGCCCGGCCGGCACCGGCAAGGACAGCGAGCACTACCTGCTCTCCTGGTACTACGCCTGGGGCGGGGCGACGGACACCAGCGCCGGCTGGGCCTGGCGCATCGGCGACAGCGCGGCGCACGGCGGCTACCAGAACCCGATGGCCGCGTTCGCCCTGGTCAACAACCCGGACATGACGCCGAGGTCGGCGACCGGCAAGACCGACTGGACGACCAGCCTGGGCCGCCAGGTGGAGTTCGTGCAGTGGCTCCAGTCGAACGAGGGCGCCATCGCGGGCGGTGCCACCAACAGCTGGGACGGCGCCTACGGCACCCCGCCGGCCGGCACCCCGACCTTCTACGGCATGTACTACGACGAGGCGCCGGTCTACCACGACCCGCCGAGCAACCAGTGGTTCGGCTTCCAGGCCTGGGGCGTGGAGCGGCTGGCGGAGTACTACTACGCGAGCGGTGACACCAAGGCCAAGGCGGTGCTGGACAAGTGGGTGAGCTGGGCGCTCGCCAACACCACCTTCGCCGCGGACGGCAGCTTCAAGATCCCGTCCACGCTCTCCTGGAGCGGCAAGCCGGACACCTGGAACGCGGGCTCGCCGGGGGCCAACGCCGGCCTGCACGTGAGCGTGGTCGACCAGACCAGCGACGTCGGCGTGGCGGGCTCGTTCGCCAAGCTGCTGTCGTACTACGCGGCGAAGTCCGGCAACGCCGCGGCGAAGACGGCCGCGCAGAAGCTGCTGGACGGCATGTGGGCCAACAACCAGGACGCGCTGGGCATCTCGGTGCCGGAGACCCGCACGGACTACAGCCGGTTCAACGACTCCGTCTCGGTGCCCTCGGGCTGGACGGGCACCATGCCCGACGGTGACGCGATCAACTCGGCGTCCACCTTCCTGTCCATCCGCTCCTGGTACAAGAACGACCCGGCCTTCGCCAAGGTGCAGACCTACCTGAACGGCGGTGCGGCCCCGACCTTCACGTACCACCGGTTCTGGGCGCAGGCGGACATCGCCACCGCCCTGGCGACCTACGGAGAGCTCTTCAACTCCTGAGTTGCCGTCAGAACGGGTGCCCGGTCCGGCTGACAGCGGACCGGGCACCGCCCCGCCCGATGTGTCCGAGGCGTGTCCGTCCTCTTGCGTACCACCACACCGCTTCAATAGCGTCCGACCCACTCACGTTCCCGGCCCACCAGGCCGGGGGCACCGCGAGACTCGGGAGGGTCAACCCCTATGAGTGTTCCTCGGATACGTCGTGCCAGGTCGGCGGCGGGCGTGCTCGCCCTCGCCACCGCCGCCGCGCTGGCCCTGCCGGCCGGCACCGCGGCGGCGGCGGGACCGGCGGACGCACCCGGACCGCTGCTCAGCTACGTGGTGAACACCCGGGCCGACCACGGCCAGGTCAAGAAGGCGGAAAGGGAGATCACGGCGCTCGGCGGCAGCGTGGTGGTCTCCTACGATCGGATCGGCGTGGTCGTGGCCCGGTCCACCGACCCGCAGTTCGCGGCCAGGCTGCGGCAGTCCAGGACGGTCGAGTCGGTCGGCGCCAGCCGCACCGCCGGCATCGTGCAGAGCGCCGACGAGCAGGTCGCCGAACCCGCCGCTGTGCCCACCGCGGCCCCCGCGGACGGCTCGGAGCCGCTCTGGGCGAACCAGTGGGACATGCGCCAGATCGGCGTGGACGAGGCCCACCGCACCACCCTGGGCAGCCGCAACGTGGTGGTCGGCGTGCTCGACTCCGGCATCGACGCCACCCACGAGGACCTCGCCGCCAACGTCGACCCGGCGCTCTCCGCCTCCTGCATCAACGGAGGTAAGGCGGACACCTCCTGGCAGTCCTGGCAGCCCACCAGCAGCGACCACGGCACCCACGTCGCGGGCACCATCGCGGCGGCCAAGAACGGCAAGGGCATCGAGGGCATCGCACCGAACGTCCGCCTCGCCGCGGTCAAGGTGGTCGACGACGGGGGCTTCATCTACCCCGAGTACGCCATCTGCGGGTTCGTGTGGGCCGGTGAGCACCACTTCCAGGTCACCAACAACAGCTACTACATCGACCCGTGGCTGTTCGCCTGCAAGAACGACCCGGACCAGGCCGCGGTGCTCACCGCGGTGCGCCGCGCGGTGGAGTTCTCGCAGCGCAACGGGGTGCTGAACGTGGCCGCGGCCGGCAACGAGAACATCGACCTCGCGCACAAGACCACCGACACCTCCAGCCCGGACGACACCACCCCCGGCACCCGCCCGGTGGACGGCTCCTGCCTGTCGCTGCCGACCGAGCTGCCGGGCGTCGTGGTGGTGACCTCGGTGGGCGTCAAGGGCGACAAGTCGTTCTACTCCAGCTACGGCCTCGGCAAGGCGACGGTGGCGGCGCCCGGCGGCGACTCCCGCTACCAGCTGCCCGCCACCCCGGACGCCAACGGCCGGGTGCTGTCCACCGTGCGCGGCAACAAGTACGCCTACATGCAGGGCACGTCGATGGCCTCGCCGCACGCCACCGGCGTGGTGGCGCTGCTGGCCTCCACCCACCCGTGGGCCGGGCCGGACGCGCTGCGGGCGATGCTGCGCCACCAGGCGGACGAGCACGCCTGCCCGGCGTCCTTCGACCCGAGCGGTGACGGCGCCTGGAAGGCGGTGTGCGCGGGCGACGCGGACGACAACGGCTTCTACGGTGCCGGTGTGGTGAGCGCGGCGAAGGCCGCGCAGTGGTGGCGGCTGTGAGCTGAACGTCGGACGAACTCTCCTGCCCCGCCCGAGTATTCGTACCCGGGCGGGGCAGGACCGGTTGCGGCGGCGGCGCCGGACCGGGGGGCCGGCCGGGGGCCGCCGCGTCCGGAGGGCGGGGGAGTTGGACGAGAACCGGAGGTCCGCGGCGGTCCTGGTGCTGCTGGGCAGTCTGGTGGTCGCGGTACCGGGACTGCTGCTGCTGGTGATCGGGGTCGGCTTCGGGGTGGGCAGCTCGCCCGGCGCGTCGTTCGGCGACTGGCTGCGGGCCTACCTGCTGGTGCTCGGCGGCCCGCTGGCCGGCCTCGCCGTCGCGGGCGCCCTGGTGCGCCTGGTGCCGGCCGTCCGGCGGCTCGATCCGACCGAGCGGGCCGCGCTGGCGGCGTTCTGCCTGTTCTGCGGCACGCTGGCGCAGTGGCTGCTGCTGATGGCGGGCGTCGGCGCGGTGCCCGCGACGTACTGACCCGCCGGCCCGGACGGGTCAGCCGATGTGCCGGCTCCAGTCGGACTCGGTCTGCGCCAGGCCGTGCCGGTTCGGCACCTGCTTGAGCCAGGCCGGACGCCCGGCCAGCGTCCGCGCGGCCTTCCGCTCCTCCGCCTCCCGCAGCTCCTGCGGGGTCGCGAACTCGGCGGGCAGCCAGGCGGCGGAGCGCCCCGCCCGGGCGGCCAGGTGGCTCACGTACGCCTCGCGCAGCGCGGCCGCCGAGTCGAAGCCGGGCTCGTCGCAGAGCCAGGCGTCCGGGACGAGGCCGACCACCTCGCGCAGCAGCTCCTCGGTCACCCGCGGCGCGAGTTCGGCGTCCGCGCCCGCGACGTCCGGCCCGAGGCCGCCCAGCGCGTGCGCGCTCATCGGGTACGGCTTGTACAGCGCGGCGGACGCCGCCGACCAGCGGTGGTGGAAGATCAGTCCGGCCCCGTTGTCGATCAGCCAGAGCCGGCCGTGCCAGACCATCAGGTTGGGGTTGTGGACGGTGCGGTCGACGTTGCCGGTGAAGGCGTCCAGCCAGACCACCCGGCCGGCCTCCAGCGGGTCGACGTCCACCATGCCGGGGCGGAAGTCCCGGGCGCCGGGCAGCAGGTCCATGCCGAGGTTCGGGCCGGCGCTGCCCCGCAGGATGTCCTGGATCTCCTGGTCGGGCTCGTGCGCGGCCACCGCGGGGTCGAAGTCCACCACCACCAGCGGCGGCACCCGCAGCCCGAGCCGGCGGGCCAGCTCGCCGACCACCACCTCGGCCACCAGGGCTTTCGGCCCCTGTGCGGCGCCGGTGAACTTCACCACGTAGGTGCCCAGGTCGTCGGTCTCGACGACGCCGGGGACCGACCCGCCGGCGCGCAGCGGGTCGAGGTAGCGGAGGGCGGTCACCTGGTCGAGCACATCCGCCACCCTAACCCGGCGGGGCCGGGGGCGACCCGCTGCCGCGGGGCACCGGGCGGGGTGTGGTTGGCTTGGCCCGTTCTGCGGTCCGGCGCCAGGCCGGCGAAGTCCAGTGAAGGAGAGCCCCCATGGGCAAGGTCCAGGCCATCACCGAGCGGGTCTACCAGGCCTCCCCGGAGCGGGTGTACGAGGCGCTCGCCGACTACACCACCGTCCGGCCGCGGCTGCTGCCCGCGCAGTACAGCGAGTACGAGGTGCGGGCCGGCGGCACCGGTGCGGGCACCCAGGTGCACTGGAAGCTGCAGGCGACCGAGAAGCGGGTGCGCGACTGCCTGTTCACCGTCACCGAGCCGGGCTCGCTGACGCTGGTGGAGACCGACGCCAACTCCAGCATGGTGATCACCTGGAAGGTGTCCGCGGCCGGCCCCGGCGCGGCCCGGGTCGTGGTCGAGGCCGGCTGGCAGGGCGCCGGCGGCATCGGCGGCTTCTTCGAGCGCACCTTCGCCCCCAAGGGCCTGAACCGGATCCACGGCGCGGTGCTGGACCGCCTCGCCGACGAGGTCGCCCGCGCCTGACGGCTCGTCCGTTCGACGGCCGGAACACCCGTACGGACCGGCGCACCGTACGGGTGGCGCGGTGTCACCGGGACGGGTGACCGCACGGACGCGGGGCACCCCCGCCCCCACCCACCCCCGCCCCCGCGCGCTCCCGCGGAGATATCGACCCGCCCGCCCCCCCGGCGGGGGCCCGCGGGGGGGCGGCCACCCGATCGCGCCCGGTGCGGCGTCGAGTCGGTGCACGGCGCAGTGCGGCGCAC
>NZ_JBHWBW010000190.1:8114-13452 GCF_042735675.1 Kitasatospora sp. NPDC059571 | reverse complement strand
GGGTGCAGACTGGGCGCCCGGACAGGGGACGGACGAAGGGGTGGACCGGGGTGCCGGAGACGGACGAGTGGGAGTCGGTGCTCGACTCGGTGGTGGTCTACGCGAGCGGGGCGCTGTGCCGCCGCCGGGCGAGGGGGGCGGTACCGGCGGACGGCGTGGTCCGGCTGGCGGGGCTGCCGCGGGTGGCCGACCCGGGGTCGCTGCGGGCCTCGGTGGTCGGCGGCGGCGCCCGGGTGCGGGCCGCCCGGCTGGAGACCGCGGTGGAGCTGCGGGACCGCGCCGACCTGCCGGAGCTGCGGCAGCGCGTGGAGCGGGCCCGTGACGCGGTCGACGCGGCCCGGGCCCGGGCGGCCCGGCTGGACAGCGGGATCGCGGAGACCGCCGGGATCCGGCCGGTGCCGCCGCAGGGCCGCCGCGACGACCCGCTCCGGCGGACGCCGGCCGACGCCTGGCTGGAGCTCGCCGACTTCGTGGAGGAGCGGCTCACCGTGCTGCACGGGCGGGCCGCGGCCGGTGCCGAGGAGGTGCGCCTGGCCGAGCACGAACTGGACGTCGCCGCGGCGGCGCTGGCCCGCGCGTCCTCCGCCGCCCCGGCCGGGCCGGTGGCGACCGGCACGGTCGCCGTGGTCACCGTCGAGGGCGCCGCCGAGGACAGCGAGGTGGAGCTGGAGGTCGAGTACGGCGTGCCCGGCGCGGTCTGGGTGCCGACCTACCAGCTGACGTACCGTCAGGGCGACGCCGGCGGCACGCTGCTGCTGCGCGCCCAGCTCGCGCAGCGCACCGGCGAGGACTGGACGGGCGTACGGCTCGGCCTGTCCACCGCCGACCTCCAGCGCCGGACCGACCTGCCACGGCTGCGGTCGCTGCGGATCGGCCGCCGCCAGCCCGCGCCGCGGCCCTCCGGCTGGCGGGAGCCCCCGTCCGGGCTCGCCGACCTGTTCGCCGGGTACGACGCCGCCGGACCGCAGCCGGAGCGTACGGGTCCGCCCGTCGCGGTGGCCTCCGCCCGCCCGGTGCCGCGGCCGCCCGCGATGCCGCAGGCCGTACCGCCGCCGGCGCCGGCGGCGCCGGGCTTCGCCGGGTACGGCGGTGCACCGGCCGCGCAGCGCGGCCCCGGCGGGATGCTCGGTGCGCCCGCCCCGGCGCCGGCCGCCGCACCGCGGATGGCCCGGGCCGGGGGCGGGGCCCCGCCCGCCGTGCAGGCGTCGTACGACGAGCCCGCCCCGGCCGCGCCGCCGGGCCCACCGGAGCCGTCCGCGGCCCAGCTGGACTACGCGGGCCTGGTGCTGGACGGCCCGGCCCGGCCGGCCGCCCGGCGCGGACGGCTCTTCCCCGGGGCCGCGGCCGACCCGGCGACCGTGCTGCAGCGCAACCGCGCCGAGTCGGTGGCCGCGCTGCCGCTGCCGCCGCACGCGGTGCGGCCCCGGGTCTCGGCCGGCTCCTTCGACCAGCGCTACGACGCGGCGGCGCCCGCCGACATCCCCTCCGACGGCACCTGGCACACCGTGGCGGTCGCCGAGATCCCGGTGTCGCTGCGCAGCGAGTACGTCTGCGTGCCGGCCGTGGAGGAGGCCGTGTACGCGACGCTGGTGCTCGCCAACGCGACCCCCGCGGCGCTGCTGGCCGGGCCGGTGGAGGTCACCGTGGACGGGGACTTCCTGCTGACCGCGGCGCTGCCGACGCTGGCCGCCGGGGACTCCCGGCGGGTGGGCCTGGGCCAGGCCGAGGCGGTACGGGTGGTGCGCCGCACCGAGCTGCGCGAGTCGACCGCGGGGATGCTCAACTCGACGACGGTGCTGGACCACCGGATCCACGTCGAGCTGGCGAACCGGCTGCCGCACCCGGTGACCGTCGAGGTCCGCGAGCGGGTGCCGGTCTCCCCCGACCAGGACGTCCGGATCGAGGAGCGCGCCGACTGGTCGGCGCCCGACCGGCCGTCCCACGCCTACCCGCCGAGCATGCGGCGCTGGCGGGTGGAGCTGCCCGCGGGCGGCACCGCCGCCCTCGACGGCGGCTACGAGATCAGGATCCCGGCCGGCAAGGCCGTCCTCGGCGGAAACCGGAGGAGCTGACCATGTCCGCCACCACGCCCACCATCGCGCTGCCGGTCACCGCGGTCACCTGCCTGGAGGACCGGGCGCACGTGGAGCGCACCGCCGAACTGATCCTGGCCGGCGGCGTCCAGCGGCTGCGGCTCGGGCCGGTCTCCGCGCTCGCCGTGGACCGCACGCTGCGCGCCGAGATCACCACCGGGAAGGCCCGGGTGCTGGACGCCCGGATCGTCCGCGCCTGGACGCCGCGGGCGCCGCTGCCGCCCACCGAGGAGGACTCCGAGCTGCGCCGCCGGGTGCACGCGCTGGAGCAGGAGCGGCTCGCCGAGGTCCGCGGGCGGGAGCGGCTGGAGGCCCGGCTGGCGCTGCTCGCGCAGCTGGCCGCGGACCTCTTCCGGGAGATCGGCGAGGGCGCCGGCCGCGGCGAGCCGGAGCGGGCCCGCTGGTCGCGCGAGCTCGACCGGGTGGACGCCGAACGCGACGCGTACGGCGAGCGGCTGCGCGTCTCGCGGGCCCGGATCGCCGCGCTGGAGGAGGAGGCGGCGGCCGCCGAGGCCGCCCTGGAGGAGTCCGAGGAGCAGCCCGCCGAGCTGGTCGCGCACCTGGAGGTGACGGTCGCCGCGGACGCCGCCGGCCCGGCCGTGCTGCGGGTCGGCCACCTCACGCCGTGCGCGCTGTGGCGGCCCGCGTACCGGGCGGTGCTGAGCGGCGGCTCGCTCGCCCTGGAGACCGGCGCCGTGGTGTGGCAGCGCACCGGCGAGGACTGGTCGGGGGTCCGGCTCACGCTCTCCACCGCCCGCTCCGCGCTGGCCTCCGAGCCGCCGCGCCTGGTCGAGGACGTGCTGGCGCTGCGCGAGCGCAGCGCGGAGGAGCGGCGCTCGGTCGAGGTGGAGGTGCGCGAGGAGGAGATCGGGTCGACCGGGCCGTCCGCGGAGGGCCTGCCCGGTGTCGACGACGGCGGCGAGGTGCGGGTGCTGCGGGCGCCGGCGCCGGCGTCGGTGCCGTCGGACGGCCGGGCGCACCGGATCCCGCTGACCACGTTCGAGACCCCGGCGGGCAGCGAGTTCGGTTCGGCGCCGGAGCTGTCGCCGCTGGTCACCCGGGTGGTGCGGTTCCGCAACGACTCCGGGCACGCGCTGCTCGCCGGGCCGGTGGACCTGGTGCAGGGCAGCGGCTTCACCGGCCGCGGCGAGCTGCGGTTCACCGCGCCGGGCGCCCCGGCGGAGCTGGCGTTCGGCAGCTCGGACGGCTACCGGGTGGTGCGGGAGACCGAGGAGAGCCGCGGGTCCGCGGGGATCACCCAGCGCACCGTGGTGACCCGCACCGTGCGGCTGCACCTGTCGCGGTTCTCCGGCCCGGAGGAGCGGGACGAGCAGGTGGTGACCGTCCGCGAGCGGATCCCGGTCTCCGAGGTGTCGGCGGTGGAGGTGCGGCTGCGCAAGGAGGCCTGCTCGCCGGCGCCGGACGAGCTGGACGCGGAGGGCATCGTGCGCTGGGACGTCACACTGCCGCCGGGCGGCCGGCGCACCCTCACCCTGGTGTACGAGGTGTCGGCCTCGGCGAAGGTGGCGGGGCTGTGAGCGGGGGCCGCGCGGCGGGCGGGTCGCGCAACGCCGAGCGGCCTGCCGCCGGGCGGTCCACCGGGGTTTGGCCCGCCCGCTCCGGTAGAAATGTCCCATGATCTACCACCTGGCCCCGCTGGACGACTGGCTGCGCGACCCGGGGCGGCCGTACGCGGCCGCCTCGCTGCTCACCGACGGCTTCATCCACTGCTCGGCCGACGAGCAGACGGTGCTGGCGGTCGCGAACGCCTTCTTCGCCGACACGCCCGACCCGCTGATGGCGCTGCTGATCGAGGAGAAGCTGATCGAGCCGATGGTGAAGTGGGAGGCCGCCTCGGGGTCGCCGCCGCAGGGCGCGACTCCCGGGGTGCTGTTCCCGCACATCTACGGGCGGCTGAACCGGACGGCGGTGGTCGGCCTGGAGAAGGTCGAGCGCGGCCCGGACGGCCGCTGGGCCCGGCTGCTCCCCTGGAGCTGAGCCGGGCCCGGCGGGGCGGGGCTCAGAGCCAGCCGCGCTCGCGGGCGGCCATGCCCGCCTGGAACCGCGTGGTGGCGCCGAGCAGCCGCATCAGGCTCTGCAGCCGGCGCTGGGTGGTGCGGGCGCTCCAGCCGAGCGAGCGGGCGATCGACTCGTCGGTCAGCCCGGCCGCGAGCAGGCCGAGCAGCTTGCGGTGGTCGGCCTCCGGCCCCTGGTCCACCTCGCCGTCGCCGATCGCGGCCTGGAGCGGCACGGCCCGCTCCCACTCCGCCTCGAACAGCGCGTCGAGCGCCTGCAGCAGGGCGGAGGGGTGGATGACGTAGGCGGCGTCCAGCACGCTGTCGCCGACGGTGATCGGGATGATCGCCATCTTGTCGTCCGACATCATCATCTTCATCGGCAGCACCGGGCGGACGCGGGCCTCCTCGCCGTCCTCGACGCCGATGAGGATCTCCTTCTCCAGCCGGCCCGGCCAGGCCACCGCGTCCTTGTCGTACACGGTGCGGAACCGCACGCCCGCCTTGAGCTTGGCCCGCTGCCGGGGCATCTGCGCGGTCGGGTCCTGGATGTACGGCGGGCAGTCGAAGCCGCGCACCTGGTACTGGGTGCTGTCGACCAGGTGCTCCAGCCGCTGGGCGATCGCCTCGCCCCCGGTGAGCACCTCCACCGAGTGCGCCGGGTCGGTGTACCGGGAGGCCTCGCGGAAGGCGTCCATGAGCCGGTGCATCTCGGCCCGGGCGCTGCGCAGCTGGGCCTCGCGGTGGCCGATCAGGGTGCCGATGGCGACGTCGGGGGCGACCGCGAGGTACCGCTCGCGGTCGACGGGCGCCCGGGTGGCCATGCCCTGCTCGGCCAACCTGTCCAGCGCGTCCTGGCTCTGTTGGAGTGTCAGGCCGCACTGCTCGGCCACCTCCTCGGCGGTGGACTGCGGCGCGATCACGAGGGCCGCGTACACCTGCCCGTCCGGCCGTCCGAGGCCCAGCACTCCGAATGCGTCGAGCACGCCGCTCCTTTCCCCCATCGACCCTGCTCCAAGGTGGCGCACTTCCGCCATCTCGCGGGCCGTTGTCCCGTGGCCATCCTGTGCCACGAGTCCACATCATGACAAGGCGGTGCGTCGAGGTTCACACGCACCCCCCGCCGAACAACCGGAAGGGGGCCGCCCCCCCCCCCCCCGCGCCCCCCCCCCCAGACACACCCACACCACAAAACAAACACACAGACACAAAAAAGCCTCAGCGCGCGGT
>NZ_JBHWBW010000190.1:0-8104 GCF_042735675.1 Kitasatospora sp. NPDC059571 | reverse complement strand
ACATCATGACACGGCGGTGCGTCGTGGTTCACACGCCCCCCCCGCCTAACCCCCGCACGGCCCCCCCCCCCAAGGGCGGGCAGGCCTCCGATTCGAAGGCGAATGCCTACAGACCGACCTCGTTCATCAGCTGGCCGACCTCGGGGTTGGTGAGGCGGCGGAGCCAGCCGGACTTCTGGTCGCCGAGGGCGATCGGGCCGAAGTGGGTGCGCACCAGCTTCTCCACCGGGAAGCCGACCTCGGCCAGCATCCGGCGGACGATGTGCTTGCGGCCCTCGTGGAGGGTCACCTCGACCAGGTAGTTCTTGCCGACGTTGGAGACCACCTTGAAGCTGTCGGCACGGGCGTAGCCGTCCTCCAGCTCGACGCCCTTGGCCAGGATCTTGCCGAGGTCCCGCGGGATCGGGCCCTGGATGGCGGCCAGGTAGGTCTTGGTCACGCCGTACCGGGGGTGGGTCAGGCGGTGCGCCAGCTCACCGTGGTTGGTGAGCAGGATGATGCCCTCGGTCTCGGTGTCGAGCCGGCCGACGTGGAAGAGCCGGGTCTCGCGGTTGGTGACGTAGTCGCCGAGGCACTGGCGGCCGTCCGGGTCCTCCATGGTGGAGACCACGCCGGCCGGCTTGTTGAGGGCGAAGAACAGGTACGACTGGGTGGCGACGGTCAGGCCGTCGACCTTGATCTCGTCGTTCTGCGCGTCGACCCGCTTGCCCTGCTCGGTGACGCGCTTGCCGTTGACCTCGACGCGGCCCTGCTCGATCAGCTCCTCGCAGGCCCGGCGGCTGCCCATGCCGGCCCGGGCGAGGACCTTCTGCAGGCGCTCGCCCTCGGGCTCGCCGAAGGTCTTGGGGGTCTTCACGACCGGCTTGTCGTGCCGGGCCAGCACCGCGTCCTCGATCCGGGCCTGGAGCTCTCGGGAGCGCTGCGGCTGGCGGCGCGGGTCGCCCGGGGCGCCCTGGCCCTCGCGGCGCGGCTTGGGCGCGGGCGCGGGACGGCGCGTGGAGTAGCCGCCGCGGGCCGGGGTGGCGTTGGGGCCGCCGCCGAACTCGGGACGGTCGTAACGGCGCTCCTCGGGGCGCGGCGGGCGGTCCGGGAACTGCCGGCGCTCGTCGCGCCGGTCGTCGCGGCGGTCGTCCCGCCGCTCGCCGCCGCGCGGCGCGGACGAGCCGCGGCCGCCGCCGTACGAGGAACCTCCGCCCTGACCGCCGCGGCCACCGCCGCCCTGCCCGCGGCCGCCCTGGGAGCCGCCGTACGACGAACCGCCCCGCGAACCGCCGCTCCGGCCCCCGCCCTGTCCACCACGGCCCTGGCCGCCGCTGTTCCTGCCGTTGCCACTGCTACGCATCAAATTGTCCGTACGTCGTCTCGGTCTAGGTGAGCCCCTCCTGTGCGGCGGCGACCGCCTCCGCGATCATCGTGCCTTCGAGGGACTCCGCTTCCACGTCGTCGACCTCGGGCAGGAAGGGCGCGAGCTCCGGCAGCTCGTCCAGGCCGCGCAGCCCCATCCGTTCCAGGAAGTAGTTGGTCGTCCGGTACAGGATCGCTCCCGTTTCGGGCTCGGATCCGGTCTCTTCCACCAGTCCTCGCTGTACCAGGGTACGCATCACGCCGTCACAGTTCACACCGCGTACCGCGGAGACCCGGCTGCGCGACACCGGCTGGCGGTAGGCGACGACCGCCAGCGTCTCCAGCGCGGCCTGGGTGAGCCGGGCCTGCTGGCCGTCCAGGACGAAGCGGTCGACGGCCGGCGCGCAGTCGGCCCGGGTGTAGAACCGCCAGCCGCCGGCCACCAGCCGCAGGTCGAATCCGCGGCCCTGGGCGGTGTACTCGGCGGACAGCTCGCGCAGCGCGGCGCCCACGGCGGCCCTGGGGCGCTCCAGGACGGCCGCCAGGTGCGCCTCGGTGGCGGGCTCGTCGACGACCGTCAGGATCGCCTCCAGGGCGGCGCGCAGCGGCACCTCGGGCTCGTCGGGCAGGTCCGGCTCCGGCTCGGGGTCCGGTTCCGGCTCGGGCAGCGGCGCCGGGTCGGGCATCGGCTCGGGCTCGGAGGTGCCGGTGGCCGGTGCGGGCACCCGGGCGGGTGCCGCCACGGCGGCCTCCGCGGCGGCCTCGGCAGGGGCGTGTGCCCGCGGCGCCGGTGCTGCCGCCGGGGCCGGTACCGCGGCCGGGGCGGGGGCCGGAACCGCGGGCTCGGCCTGCGCGGGCCCGACGAGGGCCTCCACGGCCTCCTCAGGGCCGCCGTAGGCCGGTTCCAGCCACTCGTCGGGGCGGGACTGGCCGGGCACGCCCAGGGCGCGCCTGGCGGGCTTCGACTGCTCGGTGCTCACTGCGACTCTCCGTCCTCGCTGCGGCCGTCGCCGCCGGGGCGCTCGGCGCCCTCGCCCGGCGGCCGGTCGAACTCGTCGGTCACCTCGACGCGCCGGTCGGCCTCGGCCACCCAGTGCACCAGCAGTTCGCCGAGTGCCTCCGGCTGCTCGAAGCCGAGCACCCTCTCGCGGTAGAGCTCCAGCAGCGCCAGGAAGCGGGCGACCACGACGAGGGTGTTGTCGGCGTCCTCCACCAGCCTGCCGAAGGTCGCGCTGCCGAGCGCGGTGAGCCGGTCGACGACCACCTCGGCCTGCTCGCGGACGCTGACCGGCGGGGTGTGGATGTGGTCGACGTACACGGCCGGCTTCGGCTTCGGCACCATCGCCCGGGCGGCGAGGGCGGCGAAGCCCTCCGGGCCGATCGTGATGACCACCTCGGGGAGGAGCTGCGCGTGGTGCGGCTCCAGCCCGACGGTGCGCGGGCGCTGCCGCTGCTCGGCGGCCCAGCGCTCGGCGAACAGCGCGGCGGCCTGCTTGTACGCCCGGTACTGCAGGAGCCGGGCGAAGAGCAGGTCGCGGGCCTCCAGCAGGGCCAGGTCCTCCTCGTCCTCGACCTCGGCGGCCGGCAGCAGCCGGGCCGCCTTGAGGTCGAGCAGGGTGGCCGCCACCACCAGGAACTCGGTCGCGGCGTCGAGGTCCCAGTCCGGGCCCATCGCGCGGATGTGCGCCACGAACTCGTCGGTGACCCGGGAGAGCGCCACCTCGGTGACGTCCATGCGGTGCTTGGCGATCAGGCCGAGCAGCAGGTCGAACGGGCCCTCGAAGTTGTCCAGCCGCACCAGGAAGCCGCCGCGCTGCTCGCCCGGGGCCGCGGCCGCCGCGGGGGCGCCGGGGTCGGGGGCGGCGGCGGCCGGGTCGGGCGGCCGGCTCTCGCTCGTCATGACCGGACCATCTTCACCCGGCGGACCGGGCGGCGGGCCCCCGGGGGCCGCGACACGCCCGCGGCGGCCGCGGGCGGGGCCGTCAGCGGCCGCGCAGCCGCCTGACCAGGATGCTCGCCTCGCCGCGCTGCTCCAGGTCGGCCAGCACCACCGAGATGGCCTCGCGGACGACGCGGCCGCGGTCGACCGCCAGGCCGTGCTCGCCGCGGAGCACCAGCCGGGCGTGCTCCAGGTCCATCAGCTCCTCGGCGGAGACGTAGACCGTGATCTTCTCGTCGTGCCGCTCCCGGCCGGAGGGGCGCCGTGCGGCGCGCCCGCGGGGGCGGGGGCGCCGGGCCTCGGCGGCCTGCTCCTCGGCGGCCGGGTGCCGGCGGGCGCCGTCCGCCGCGGGGTGCTGCTCACCGCGCGCCGACCGGTCGGCCTCGGTCCCCTCGGCGCCGGGCTCGGCCGCGGGCGCGGCCTGCTCGGCGGGCCGTGCGGTCTCCGCTCTGGGGGCCTCGGCCGGCCGGCCCAGCGAGGGCGACAGGGCCATCCCTCCGGTGGTCCGGAAGAGCTCGTCGGCTCCCGGGAGACTCACTCGGCGGGGCGGCACCGGTCGAGCACCTCCCTGGCGAGCTGGCGGTAGGCGGCGGCGCCGACCGAGTTGGTGGCGTAGGTGGTGATCGGCTCGCCGGCCACCGTGGTCTCCGGGAACCTGACGGTCCGTCCGATGACGGTGTGGAAGACGTGCTCGCCGAAGGCCTCCACGACACGGGCCAGCACCTCGCGGCTGTGCACGGTGCGGGAGTCGTACATGGTGGCCAGGATGCCGTCCAGGCGCAGGTCGGGGTTGAGCCGCTCGCAGACCTTCTCGATGGTCTCGGTGAGCAGCGCGACGCCGCGCAGCGCGAAGAACTCGCACTCCAGCGGGACGATGACGCTGTGAGCCGCCGTCAGGGCATTGACCGTCAGCAGGCCGAGCGAGGGCTGGCAGTCGATGATGACGTAGTCGTAGTCGGGCAGCAGCGGCTTGAGGGCGCGGGCGAGTGCGGACTCGCGGGCGACCTCGCTGACCAGCTGCACCTCGGCGGCGGACAGGTCGATGTTGGAGGGCAGCAGGTCCATGCCGGGGACGGCGGTCTTCAGCAGGACCTCATCGGCCGTCAGGCCCCGCTCCATGAGCAGGTTGTAGACGGTGACGTCGAGTTCCATCGGGTTGACGCCGAGGCCGACCGAGAGGGCGCCCTGCGGGTCGAAGTCCACCAGCAGCACCCGGCGGCCGTACTCGGCCAGCGCGGCGCCCAGGTTGATGGTCGACGTGGTCTTGCCGACGCCGCCCTTCTGGTTGCACATGGCGATGATCTGTGCGGGGCCGTGCTCGGCGACCGGCGCGGGGATCGGGAAGTACGGCAGCGGCCGTCCGGTGGGGCCGACCCGCTCGCGGCGCTGCCGGGCGGCGTCGGGGGCCAGGGTGGCGGCGTACTCCGGGTCCGGCTCGTACTCGGCGTCCGGGTCGTCGTAGGGGCCGTAGCCGAGGTCGGCGTAGGACAGGCCGTACGCGCCGAGGTCGGCGTCGTGATCGGCGACCGCCGTGCCGCTCTGGCGCGCCTCGAAGGTGCGGAGTGCGACCGAGCCGATCTCCGCCGTGCCCACCGTGCCCTGCCGTGCGTACTCGTCGTTCGGCTGTCCGGTGGCGAGCTCCGCCAGTCCTGGCTGACCACCCCCGGGAGCAAATGTCGACTCATTCACAAGTCGTCTTACCTCCTTGGGCTTCCAGGACACTATGTCGATACGTCAGCGTGGCAGCATGCCGACGGTTTGCGACTCTAGGCCGTTTCAGGCGTTCGCAGCAACACAATCCACGGTAGTGGGCACGATGTGTCGGCTCCCGCAGCGGTCGCTGTCAAGGCTTACCGGGGCCCGAAAGCCGCCGAATCCGCGGCGCGCGACCCTCCCGGCCGGGTGACCCGCGCTGACCAGGTCCGCAGGCCGGGTGACCGGATGCACAGGAATTGACATCGGCCGTCCACCAGGTGGTCACCGGCCGGTCCACGACGGTGGGCCGGAGCCCGCCCGGGCACGCCGCGACCCCCGCCGGCCGGACGGCCGACGGGGGTGCGGGGCAGACACCCGCACCCCCGGCCCGAGGATGGGCCCCTCCTGTCCGGTGACGGGCAGGGAGGGAGGGCCGGGGGTGCGTCGAGGGTGAGGAGACGTCAGGCGAGGACGCTGCCGAGCTCGACCGAGGGGAGGTCGAAGGCGTCGGCGACGGCCTTGTAGGTGATCTGGCCCTCGTGCACGTTCAGGCCCTTGGCCAGGGCCTCGTCACGGCGCAGGGCCTCCTTCCAGCCGCGGTTGGCCAGCTCGACGATGTAGGGCAGCGTCGCGTTGGTCAGCGCGTAGGTGGAGGTGTTCGGGACGGCGCCCGGCATGTTGGCCACGCAGTAGAACACCGAGTTGTGGACCTGGAAGGTCGGGTCGGCGTGCGTGGTCGCGCGGGAGTCCTCGAAGCAGCCGCCCTGGTCGATGGCGATGTCGACGAGCACGGAGCCCGGCTTCATGCGGGAGACCAGCTCGTTGGTGACGAGCTTCGGGGCCTTGGCGCCCGGGATCAGCACGGCGCCGATCACCAGGTCGGCCTCCAGGACGGCCTTCTCCAGCTCGAAGGAGTTGGAGGCGATGGCCTTGATCCGGGTGCCGAAGATCTTGTCGGCCTCGCGGAGCTTGTTGATGTCGCGGTCGAGCAGGGTCACGTCGTAGCCCATGCCGATGGCGATGGTGGCCGCGTGCCAGCCGGAGACGCCGCCGCCGATGACCACGGCCTTCGCCGGGTGGGTGCCGGGCACGCCGCCGGGCAGCACGCCGCGGCCGCCGGCCGGGCGCATCAGGTGGTACGAGCCGACCTGCGGGGCCAGCCGGCCCGCGACCTCGGACATCGGGGCGAGCAGCGGCAGGGCGCCGTTGGCGAGCTGCACGGTCTCGTACGCGATGGCGGTGGTGCCGGAGGCGAGGAGCGCGTCGGTGCCGGCGCGGTCGGCCGCCAGGTGCAGGTAGGTGAAGAGCGTCTGGCCCTTGCGCAGGCGGTGGTACTCCTCCGCGATGGGCTCCTTGACCTTGAGCAGCAGGTCGGCGGTGGCCCACACCTCGTCGGCGGTGGGGAGGATGGTGGCGCCGGCGGCCACGTACTCCTCGTTGGGGATCGAGGAGCCGAGACCGGCGTTGTCCTCGATGTAGACCTCGTGTCCGTTGCGGACCAGCTCATGCACGCCGGCGGGCGTGATGGCCACGCGGTACTCGTGGTTCTTGACCTCGCGGGGGATGCCGACCTTCACGGCTAAACACGTCCTCTTGCCATGGGGGTCCCTACCGGAGAAGACCGGCGGGCGGCGCGCACGGGGGGAGGGCCCCGGATACGCCGGGGCACGGTTCGCTGCGCGACTGCTGTCGAGTGTAATGAAGCCCAGCGGATCCGTCAGCCTTCCAAAGTGAATAAATCTGCTGGACTCATTGGCAGGTTCGTAGGCTTGCACGACGCCGTTGCCACCAAAGGGCTACGAGTGCCGCATATCAGACACTACTCCGCAAACGGGTGATTCCACTCGCCTGCGAGTTGCTGCTGGAGGCGGTCCAGGGCCTGCGAGACCAGGGCCGCGCCGCGGGCGTCGCCCAGCCGGCGGAGCATCCCGAGGGCGGCCCGGTACTCCCGCAGCGCCTCCTCGAACCGGCGCTGCGCGGTGTGCGCCTCGGCCACCCGGGCCAGCAGCCGGGCCTCCGCCGCCGCGTCCCCGAGCCCCTGCCGCAGGGCCAGCGCCCGCCCGTACGAATCCCCGGCGCGCAACGGGTCGCCGAGCGCCCGGTAGCAGCCCGCCGCGCTCTCCAGTGCGCGGGCACAGCCGAGCTCGTCACCGGTCTGCCGGGCCCGGTCGAGGGCGTCCCGGTAGCGCGCGGCGGCCTCCTCCCCGCGGCCGGCGCCGGCCTGCAGGTCGCCGAGGTTGAGCAGTGCGGCGGCCGCCCGGCTCGGGGCGCCCGCGCGTTCCGCGACCGCCAGCACCAGCAGGTGCAGCCGGTGCAGGTCGGCGGGGAGCGCCGCGCCGGCCGCGGGCAGCGCCCGCAGCAGGGCGGCGACCAGCCGCCCGGCCGAGCCGTCCAGGTCGGCGCCGGCGACCGCGTCGGCCGCCGCGGTGAGCAGCAGCTCGCGCTCCTCGCGGAGCCAGCCGGCCGCGTGCGCGGCATTGCGCAGGCGCAGCGGCCCGGGCAGCGGCTCCGGCCGGGGCCCGTCGCCCGCGGCCAGCAGCGCGTGGGCCGACTCGACCATCCTGATCAGGCGCTCCAGCAGGCGGGCCCGGGCGAGCTCGACCTCGGCGGGCCGGTCGGCGCCGTCGCGCAGCTCGGCCAGCCGCGGGTAGAGGCGGCCGGGCAGCCGGTAGCGGTCGGTGCCGTCCCCGGCGGTGCGCTCGGTGGTGAGCAGGTCGAGGCCGGCCAGCGCGGCCAGCAGCCGGCCGGCCTCCGGGGCCGGGCACCCGAGGAGTGCGGAGGCGGTGCGCTGGTCGGCGAGCTGGGCGGGGGCGAGGGTCAGCATCCGCAGCATCCGGGCCTGGGCCGCCGGCAGCTCCCGGTAGACCAGGTCGAACGCGGCGCGCAGCGGTTCCCCGTCGGGCACCGGGACGGGCCCCTCCACGGGGGCCGGGCGGTTGCCGGAGCGCCCCCGTGCGGCGGGGCCGGGCCCGGCCGGTGCGGGCGTCCCGCCGGCCGGGGTGCCGTCCGGTGCGGGGCGCCCGGCGCCGTCCTTGCCGCGGCGGGCGGGGCCGGCCGCGCCCGCTCGCACAGCGCCAGGGGGAGCCCCCCCCCCCCCGCCGCGGGCCCGGGGCCCCCCGCGCGGGC